>DASZYK010000299.1:0-8026 GCA_035545455.1 Steroidobacteraceae bacterium | reverse complement strand
CGCGCACGCTTCGCTGCGTCCCGGCATCGCGATCGCCGAGACCGCGCGCATCGGCCAGAACATCTCGAAGGCGCTCGCGGCGATTCCGGGCGTCAAAAGCGTCGCCGAGCAGATCGGCCGCGCCGAGAACGGCCAGGATCCGGATACGCCGAACAAGAGCGAGTTCGAGGTGCAGATCGATCCGGCGAAGGGCCACACCGCGACCGACATCGACGCTGCGATCCGCGACGTGTTCGACGATTACCCGAACCAGCTCACCGAGATCTACTCCGTGCTCGCCGAGCGCATCGGCGAGACGCTCTCGGGCGAGACCTCGCCATTCTTCGTCAGCGTGTTCGGCAATGATCTGGACACCGATGACGCGGTCGCGACCCGGATCGCCGCGGTGCTGCAGAAGCTGCCGGATGCCGGCGAGGTGCGCCTGCAGGTCCCCCCGCGTGAGCCCGAGCTGCACGTGCAGCTGCGGCCCGAACGGCTGGCGCTCTACGGACTGCAGCCGAGCGACGTGCTGGAGGCCGTCAACGCGGCTTACCACGGCACCGTCGTCGGCCAGCTCGCGCAATCCGACCGCAGCATTCCCGTGGCGGTCCGCATCGCCGGTGCCGGCGCAACACCCCAGGCGGTGGGCGCATTGCTGCTGCGCAGTCCCGACGGCGCGGTGGTGCCGCTGTCGGCCGTCACGACGCTCGAGGTGGAGCCCGGCCGCAGCCTGATCGATCACGAGGATGGGCTGCGCCGCCAGGTGGTGACCGCGAATCCGACCACCTCGGACCAGACCGGATTCGCCGAGGCCGCGCGCCGGGCGATCACGGCGCAGGTCAGACTGCCTCAAGGAGTGTATCTGCGCTACGGCGGTGCGGCCGCGGCGCAGGTCGCCGCCGCGCGCCAGCTCTACCTGCACGCCGCCGCGGCCCTGGTGTTGATCGTGCTGCTGATGGCATTGGCGTTCGGCCACACGCGCCACGTGGTGCTGGTGCTGCTGGTGCTGCCGAGCACGCTGATCGGCGGCGTCGCCGCCACGGCGATCACCGGCAGCACGTTGACCCTGGGCGCGATGGTGGGCTTCGTCGCGCTCTTCGGCATGGCGGCCCGCAACACGATCCTCCTGGTGTCGCACTACGATCACCTGGTGCAGGCCGAGGGCCAGACCTGGGGGCTGAAAACCGCTCTGCGCGGCTCCGAGGAGCGGCTGACGCCGGTGGTGCTGACCGCGCTGATGACCGCGCTGGCGCTGCTGCCGGTGGCAATCCAGCTGCACCAGCCCGGCCACGAGATCGAGGGGCCGATGGCAGTGGTGATCCTCGGCGGGCTCGTCTCCTCGACGATCGTCAGCCTGCTGCTGGTGCCGCCGCTCGCCGCACGCTGGCTGAAGCCGAAACCGGTGGAGGCTCAGGCGGTCGTGGCGGGCTCGAGGTCCGACCCGGCGTGAGTGCGCGCTGAGCCTTCAGCGTGGTCCTCCGGCTCGGCGTGGAGTCTCACTGCTTTCCCGATAGGCGCTGCCGCGCTCCAACTCGATCGGGCGGATCTCATACCAGAGGCCGCACGCGAGGCAGGGGCTCTCGGCCGCAATGGCCGCGGCCTCCTGCAGGCTGCCGGCCATGATGAACCAGTAGCCGCCGATGACTTCCTTCGTTTCGGCGAACGGCCCGTCGGTGACTCCGGCTCGAGTGACGACCCGGGTCCCGATGGCCAGTCTCCGTCCCGGCTTGAGCCTGCCTTCGGAAACCAGGCGGTCATACCAGACGTAGAAATCGTCGATCGCCGCCTGGATCTGCTCCGGGGACTTGTCTTCGTCCCACTGGCCGCGCGAGAGCAGCATGTATTCGTTAAGAGGAGATTTCGACATGGCCCGTGGGCTTACAGGTGCGACTCCGGCGGCAGGAAATGCACTCCATGGCGAGCGCCGATCCCGGGCAGCTTGGGCAGATCGCGCGGCACCGCGGTGACTTCGCGATCGATCTCCTTGAAGAAGGCCTCGGCATGCGCCGGAGCATCGAAGATCAGCATGCGCGCAGGCTCCTTCGAAGCGCCGTGGAAGGCATGCACGGTTCCGCCGGGCGCGTACACGAACTCTCCCGCGCGCACGCGCTCGCGACGCTCCCCGATCTGAAACTCCACCTCTCCAGCGATGACGAAATAGGCTTCGTCCCACGGATGCTGATGGGGAGGCGGACCGGCATGCTCCGGAATCGTGTTTTCCATCAGCGACCATGCCCGGTTCGTGTCCTCGGCGCGGCAAAGAAACCGCAGGCCCACTCCCAGTACGTCGAGGGTCTCGCCCTCACCCTGGCGGATGATCGATACGGCGGATTTCACGGCTCTTCTCCCGAGTTGCGATCTATGGCAGCAGTGACATACAATAGAACCTTCTGTCATGCAGCATGACACGCCAGCAGATACCATGTCAACGGCCAAGCGGTCGCTTTCCGAGCGGCACTCGGATCTCTCGCAGAGGGTGATTCTCGATGCAGCGGTCGAGCTGCTGGAACGCGCATCGGTCTCGGACCTGTCCGTGCGGGCCGTGGCCAGGCATGCCGCCATCTCCGAGCGCACGGTCTTCCGTCATTTCGCGACCAGGGATGAGCTGCTCGATGCCGTAGCCCAGGAGGTCTCGCGCCGGCTGCAATTGCCGCCGGAGCCTGCCAGCCTGGAGGAATTGCTGGATTACCCGGACGCGCTCTACGCACGGTTCGAAGCCGCAGCCGGGATGATCAAAGCCGTGCTGCATTCCGAGCTTTACCACCGGGTTCGAAGGAGCGAAGCGGAACGCCGCGGCGTCGCAATCCGTGACCTGCTCGACGCGATCGCGCCGAAGTGCCCGGAGCGCGCCCGCAGATTCGCCACTGCCAACGTTCATTACCACCTCGTCGCCACCACCTGGCACTACTATCGTTTCTATTTCGGTCTGTCACTCGAGGACAGTATCGCGTGCGCGCGTATGGCGATCGCGCAGGCGATTGCTGCGCTGGGCGTGAGCCTGCCCGGCACGAAGTCCGGCGCGACCAAGGCGCGAGCGCGCTCGCGCTGACTGCAGCGAGAGTTGCACCCGTAGTCCCCCGGCGCCTCGGACGGTCATCCGCCAGGAACGCGATCCTGCGCGGCAGCCCGAGCGTCACGCGCGAGCTGGGCCACGCCGTGCGGCCTCGATCGCGGCGACGTCGATCTTCTTCATCCCCATCATCGCCTCGAAGACGCGCTTTGCGGCTGCCCGATCAGGGCTGGTCATCGCTTCAGCGAGCTGCCGCGGGATGATTTGCCACGACAGGCCCCATCGGTCCTTGCACCACCCGCACCGGCTTTCGGTCCCCCCGCTGGTGACGATCGCGTTCCAGTAGCGATCGGTCTGCGCCTGGTCCTCCGTGATGATCTGAAAGGAGAAGGCTTCGCTGTGCCTGAAGGCCGGGCCGCCATTGAGGCCCAGGCAGGGCACTCCGACCACCGTGAACTCGACCGTCAGCACCTGTCCCTGCTTGCCGTCGGGGTAATCGCCGGGGGCGCGGTGAACCGCGGTGACCGTGCTATCCGGAAACGTCCGGGCGTAGAACCGGGCGGCTTCTTCCGCCGTGCCGTCGTACCAGAGGCAAATCGAGTTCCTGGCCATCGTCTGTCTCTCCTCATTGCGCACCGTACTCGTTGGACGAACGAGGGTCGCCGAATTCGACAGACAATGGGCCCTCGAGGCCCGGCCTTCCCGCAGGCCAACGCCGCCGGCCGCGGTGAGCCGGCAGGGAAGGCGCTTCCGCGCCCTCTCGCGACCGCGGAACTCCGGGGCCTGGATGGCGGCCGGCCGATGCCGCGGTCAGCGCGCTTCGCCGCGCAGGAGATCCTCTTCGATGGTGCCCTGGATCGTCTGCCGGGCACGCGCGAGCGCTTGTCGCAGCGTCTGTGGGAGATCGGTGTCCCGCGCCGCCCTGTCCATGGCTTCCAGCGCCGCCTTTCGACCCTCGACGGCTCCCGCGCGCGCCCGGTCGGCCCGAACCACCGTCGAGACGAATTCCTTCTCCATCAGCCCGCACGCCTGCGGAGCATCGGCGAGTTGGCGGAACAGCGTGAGCGCGTCTTCGACGAACCGGGCCGAGCGCCCGCAACTGCCGACGAGCTCGCTCAGCGCGTCCAGGGAAGAGTCCGAAGGCTGCTGCGCGATGCGCATCAGCAGGGGGCCCATGCAGGGATCGCTCAGTCCGCAGAGCTCCGCCAGACCCCTCGCCCCGATGCTCGCCAGGTCCGGCTCCTCCATGATCCATTCGACGAACTGCTGCTGCCAGAACGGTGCCGCGGGCGATTTTCGCAGCAGGCGCACGAATTCGCAGAACCGGGCCGGCGACAGCACCAGGCCGTTTTCCCCGCAATCGGCTGACGGCATCCCATCCTGCCGTATCCAGGTCTTGAGGGTATGAGGTACGGCAACCGCAAGAATGGCGAGGGCGCTGGCCAGCTGCCGCGTGTGCGGCCCCTGGTCCCAGGACAGTGGGCTTGCGGATGTCCGCAGCAATCTCAGGAGCTCACCCGAGGCTGCACGGGTGGCGGAATCCGCTTCCACGCCGGCGGCCGATGTCAGCAGGTGATCACCCCAACGCACGAACGCCTCGAGCGTCAACTCCCAGAGACGCACATCTGTTGCACGCCGGGGCAGCGATGCCATCACGGCTGCCAGGCCAGGGCCGAGCGCCGGGTGGGCGGAGCTCAGGAGCGCCTCGGCGGAAAGGTGAACGATCTCCGCTTCCTCGAGCTCCAGCCCTTTTGACACCACGGCGCGCTCCACGGCGTCCAGGTCGCCACGCGTGCACAGCGCGCGCAATTCCAACTCGAACAGCCGCGTCCCCGGCGAGGCTCTTTGAATCGCCTCCCGCCAGCGCGGGGAATCCTGTCCCCGAAGCTCCGCCAGGAGGGCGGGAAGAATCGCGCCGAGGGCTCCCAATGCTGCGTCTTCGGTGACGAGCGACCACGCTTCGTCAGGATGACGTCGGACGAACTCCTTCAGATACGGGCGCGCGCCCGGCTGCAGCGGCTGCCGGGGCAGCGCACTGACTGCGGACGCAAGCAGCGCCGACCACGCCGACGAGCCGTGGCAGAGCACA
The DNA here is from genome assembly GCA_035545455.1 of Steroidobacteraceae bacterium. GTDB lineage: Bacteria > Pseudomonadota > Gammaproteobacteria > Steroidobacterales > Steroidobacteraceae > 13-2-20CM-66-19. Next base: position 2,948 of record DASZYK010000299.1, on the reverse strand, counting down.
TCGAGCCGATCGAAGAGCTCACCGGCGAGCTCGGCCGCACGTGGCGCGGAAGGCGCGGTGAGCGGCAACAGGTGATCGCGCCGCCGTTGCGGCTCGATGGACTCGTCCAGCGGCAGCGGGAAGATCGGCAGCGTGGCGGCGTGCAGCGCCTTCCAGAGGGAGTAGATGTCGGCCGCAGGCAGCAGCTCGAGAATCCGGCCGCCGCCACGGCGGATGAAGGGCTCGGCGCCGTCCGTCCACCATTGCCATCCCTGCTGCTCCACGGCGGCCCGCACCGGCAGATGAGCCGTTGTCGCGCCGAGCTTGCCGAAGGCCGCCGCAAGCCGATCCAACTCCCGGTTGAGCTGCGGCTGCCAGCGATCGCGCAGCTCGCCCGTGAGTTTGTCGTAACCGCTCGCCCAGTGCCTCAGCGAGCTGGCCGCGGCGTACCCGACCGCAGGCGAGGCGTGACCGGCGCAGCGGATGAGAACATCGAGAGCCTGGTCGCGCAGCTTGCAGATCTCATCCGCGGGATCGAGGCCGATCGATACGGGAGTCGACTCTTCCTGGTCCCAGCGACGGATGCGCATCTCGAGACGCAGGAAGCCCGGCACCAGGGAGGCCGCCAGCCCCGCGGTCTCTCCGTCCGATTCCTCCGACCATCTCCCAAGGACATCCAGGACAGCCGCGGCGTGCGCCAACGGACGCGCAACGGCAAATCGGCAGGACTCCGTCGAAACCTCGAGCAGGGCGCGATGACCCACCTCGTCCTCGCGAGCACCCGCCATCAGCTGCCGTGAGTACTCCAGAGCTCGCGGCACGATGGCCGGATCGCATTCGCCGGCTGAAGTCAGAAGCCGCTGCGCACGGATCTCGGGGTCGTCCCCGTGCAGCGCCGGACGAACGGTCCGCAGGACTCCCCTTTCCGTGAGCGCTTCGATCAGGCGAACGACCACTCCCGGTTGGCGGACGGCCAGGCGAGTGCAGCCATCCAACAGCCCGGCAGCTTCCGCGCGACTCTCCGATGACAGCCCGTTGGCGCGCTCCAGCACCATCTCACCCAGGAAATCCACGCGCTCCGGCCTGGAGAAGAGCCGTGCGACGTCGCCGCAATTGCAGATCACCCGCTCGTAATGGCGCTGCTCGAGCAGGGCTCCGATCAGCGATCGGCCGAACGGCGTCGGCGTGCCCTGCTCATCGAGACAGGTCTCCTCGAGGATCAGATCTCCGACGAGGTCCGGAACCGGACGTATCAGCCCCCGTCCGTCCATCTCGAACAGGCCCGCGTCCAGAACGCGGCGCTCCAGCGCCTCGATGTCGGAGATCGGGAGCCCGGCATGCCTCGCGGCGCTCGAGCGGACAGCGGCGTCACCGGCGTGAACCGGAGCGCATGCCGCGTACACCGCCAGGGCGCGAAGTGCCTTCTCGGGCGGACACGGATCGCCGATCGCCTGCGCGATCGGCTGACGAAGGGCATAGTCGCGCAGATTCTTCGTGCTGAGGGTCTGCGGAAGCTTCTTCTGACGGGCCACGCTCGAGCACAAGAGCACGGTGGCGAAAAAGGAGTCGGCGACGAACCGCCGGATCACATCCCGATGATGGGGTGACAGCTGCGGAATCAGCGCGTCGATCAGCTCTCGCAGGACTTTCGGATCGGGGCGCCCGAGATCGATCTCCAGCGGCCCGCCGACGGGAAAGTGGCTCGCCAGTGCTTCGATCAGCGCGGCACGACCCGCCGGCCGAGTGAGGCAGACGAGATGGATCCGCGGCGGCCGCTGCGCTGAGCATATCGAGGCGAGCCGCTGGACGAGCGCCGGGCAGTCGTGCGCATCGTCCACGATCAGGATCAGGCGGCTCGCCTGCGGCAGCTCCTGCAGATGCTGCAGCTCCTCGGCAAGTGCCGGCTCGTCATGGCGGACGAAGCGCACCTCCCACGGTCGCTGAGCTCGCCCGAGTCGCCGTGCGAGCTCGAGCGCGAAGCGGCTCTTGCCGCAGCCGGCAGGCGCAGATATCAGGAATGCGCTCCGGCCGCCCGCGATCGCATCGATCAGCTCCGTCTGCCGCGCCTCGTTGCCGACATGAGGCCCGCGGTGATCGACCAGTGCGAGCCCCGGGCTCTCCTCGAGAAACCTGCGGTAATAGCTCTGCCACCCCACCAATGCCTTCCATTTGGGGTGTCGGCTCAAGCGATCGCGCAACTGCGTCGCGAGCTGCGAAGCCCGCGTCCCCGCACGCATGCTCATCAAGAAGCGAATGTCGCTCTCCCGCTACAGTCCATTCCTCTCTCGCGGAGAATGATATCGGAGCGGCGCCTCGTGTCCTTGGAGCCGGTCGCAAATCAGCGGTGAATCCTGCCGCCGGGACCGGATCACGGCCCGATACGGCTCGAATCACTTCCGGCACGCCATCCGCGGAGCGCTGCGGGTCCCTCGCTGCAGGATCATGATGCGCCTGCAACAGGATGCGTCAGGAGCCTGAGTATCCGGCCGAAGCCATGTCGTCGCGCGGTCGCGTCGATGTCCCGATACAGCTCCTGCGCTCTGCCCGCATGACGAGCGCGCAGCAGCTGCCAGGCGGCGAGTTTCGCCTCCAGCGCCCAAGCCATCCAGTGCCGCCGCTCCGCGTCCGCAGCCAGGGCCAGCAGGCGCTCGGGGGAACTCGGACCGGAGTGCGAGGCATCGTCGAGTCTGGCAATGGCGATGTCGACGACGTACACCTCCTGGCGCGAAGTCATCGACTGGCGCAGCATGCGAGCGCGCTGCAGGGCCCGGTCCCGGGCCGCCGTATCGCCGAGGGCTTGCGCGCACAGCGCCAGCATCGCATCGGCGTTCGCCTCGCCCGTGCGCGCCTCGGCAGCGGCGAAGCCCTGGCTCGCGCGCTCCAGGCGCTTGCGGGCCGCGCTCCAGCGTCCCTCATCCATGTCGAGCTGCGCGAGCATCATCAGCGAGTCGTCGCGGTAGGTCGTGTCA
>DASZYK010000298.1:0-18218 GCA_035545455.1 Steroidobacteraceae bacterium | reverse complement strand
GCATCCGCCGCGAGAATCCCGCGCTGCAGCGGGATGCAAACCTGAAATTCCACGCCGTCGACAACGAGGCGCTGATCGCGTACAGCAAGACGAGCGGCGAGGACTCCGTGCTCGTCGTGGTCAACGTCGATCCCCACCATGCGCAGACCGGCTGGCTCAATCTCGACCTCGCCGCGCTCGGACTGCTCGCGGACGCGCCGTACCAGATGGACGACCTTCTCTCCGGGGCGCGCTTCCTTTGGCGCGGCGCGCGCAATTACGTCGCCCTCGATCCCGCGGGCACCGCGGCGCATCTCTTCCGGATCCGCCGCCGGGTGCGCACCGAGCGGGATTTCGACTATTTTATGTAGCCTCCGATCTCTGATCCTGGCACCTGCATGAACGCACTGGTCGAGCCGTCGCCCCTCACCGGCGATCCCCTCTGGTACAAGGACGCGGTCATTTACGAGGTGCACGTCCGCGCGTTCTTCGACAGCAACGATGACGGCGTCGGCGACTTCCCCGGCCTCACGCGCAAGCTCGACTACGTCCAGGAGCTGGGCGTCAACACCATCTGGCTGCTGCCTTTCTATCCGTCTCCGGGCCGCGACGACGGCTACGACATCGCGGACTACCACAACATCCACCCGCAGTACGGCACGCGGCGCGAGTTCCGCGCATTCGTGCGCGAGGCGCACCGCCGGGGGCTGCGCGTCATCACGGAGCTGGTGATCAACCACACCTCCGATGCGCATCCGTGGTTCCAGGCCGCGCGGCGCGCCCCCGCGGGCTCGGCGAAGCGCGCATTCTACGTGTGGAGCGATACGCCGGACCGCTACGCCGGCACCCGCATCATCTTCCGCGACACCGAGAGCTCCAACTGGAGCTGGGATCCGCTCGCCAAGGCCTACTACTGGCATCGGTTCTTCAGCCATCAGCCCGACCTGAACTTCGACAACCCGCACGTGGTGCGGGCGGTGACGCGGATCATGGAGTTCTGGCTGGCGCACGGCGTCGACGGGTTCCGCCTGGACGCCATTCCCTATCTCGTCGAGCGCGAGGGCACCAACAACGAGAACCTGCGCGAGACCCACGAGATCATCAAGCGCATCCGCAGCGTGATCTCGGCGAAGCACCCGGACCGGATGCTGCTCGCCGTGGCCAACCAGTGGCCGGAGGACGTGCGCGACTACTTCGGCGACGGCGACGAATGCCACATGGCCTACCACTTCCCGCTGATGCCGCGCATGTACATGGCGATCGCGCAGGAGGACCGCCATCCGATCGTCGAGATCATGGATCAGACGCCGGACATTCCGGAGACCTGTCAGTGGGCGGTGTTCCTGCGCAATCACGACGAGCTCACCCTGGAGATGGTGACGAGCCGCGAGCGCGATTACATGTACCAGGCCTACGCGGCCGACACCCGCGCGCGCCTCAATCTCGGCATCCGCCGGCGCCTCGCGCCTCTGATGGAGAACGATCCCGAGCGCATCAAGCTCATGAACAGCCTGCTGCTGTCGATGCCCGGCTCGCCGATCATCTACTACGGCGACGAGATCGGCATGGGGGACAACTTCTACCTCGGCGATCGCAACGGTGTGCGCACGCCCATGCAGTGGAGCCCGGACCGCAACGCCGGATTCTCCCGCGCCGATCCGCAGCAGCTCTATCTGCCGCCGATCATGGATCCCATCTACGGCTACGAGGCGGTCAACGTCGAGGCGCAGACCCGCGACCGCTCGTCGCTCCTCAACTGGATGCGGCGCATGCTGGCGGTGCGCAAGATGTCCCAGGCCTTCGGCCGCGGCACGCTGCGGTTCATCCGGCCCGGCAACCGCAAGGTGCTGGTGTACCTGCGCCAGTACGGCGAGGACGCGGTCCTCTGCGTGGCGAATCTTTCGCGCTCGGCGCAACCGGTGGAGATCGATCTCTCCGAGCACAAGGGGACGATCCCAATCGAGCTGCTCGGCCGCACGCCCTTCCCGCCGATCGGCGAGCTGCCCTATTTCCTCACGCTCCCGGCCTACGGGTTCTACTGGTTTCGCCTCAGCCGCGAGGCGGCGCCGCCCCCGTGGCACGACGAGCGCCTCCCGCGCGAGGACCTGCCCGTCCTGGTGCTGGTGGAAGGCTGGAACAGCTTCTTCCCCGACAAAGTCGCCGCCTGGCGCGCCGGGCTCGCGCGGCGGCTGCGCGCCCAGCTGGAGGAGCGCATCGTTCCGCAGTACATCGCGGCGCAGCGCTGGTTCGCCAGCAAGGGCGCGCCCATCGAGAGTGCGCGGCTCCTGGACCACACCGAGCGTCAGGACCCGCTGCCGAGGTGGTTCGCCGGAATTTACAGCGTCGAGACCCCAGGGGTGAGCGACCGCTATTTCGTGCCGCTCGCCATCGCGTTCGAGGATACCGAGGAGGCCCGGTGGCGCAGGCTGCAGCCGGCGGCGCTGGCACGAGTGCGCCAGCAGGCGACCGTCGGCGTTCTGGCGGACGCCTGCGGCGACGACGGATTCGCCCGCGCCGTCATCGATGCCATCGGCGCCTCGGCGGAGCTTCCGACCCAGGAAGGCCGCGTGCGCTTCACTCCGACGACCCTCTACACGGAGCTTCGCGGGGATCCGGCGGCCGAGCTGCCGGTGACGCCCACCGGCGCACAGAGCAGCAACACGACGCTGCGCGTCGGTGACGGGCTCTTCCTGAAGATCTACCGCAAGCTGCAGCCCGGCCTCAATCCGGAGCTCGAGATCGGCCGCTACCTCACCGAGGTTGCCCATTTCCCCAACATCGTGCCGGTGGCCGGAGCCGCGGAGTACACCGACCGCGAGTCCGTGAGCTACACCATGGCGCTGCTGCAGGCCTACGTGCCCAACCAGGGAGACGGCTGGACGTACACCCTGGATTATCTGGCGCGCTTCCTCGAGGACCGCCGCAGCGGCGTGCCGATACTGGATGGGGCGCACGGCCTGTACCTCTCGCTGGTGAAGACGCTCGCCATCCGGACGGCGGAATTGCACCGCGCGCTCGCGCGACCGACGGACGATCCGGCATTCGCCCCCGAGCCGATTACCGCCGATGACGTGGCGGCCTGGGTCGCCGCCACCCGCGCCGCAGCCGAGGCTACCCTGACACTGCTGTCGGACCGTCTGCCGCAGCTTGCAGCCACGGTGGCCGCGGATGCGCACGCGCTGCTCGGCCGGCGCGAGGCGCTGCTGCGCCGCATCGAGTCCTGCGCGGCCGTCACGCCCCGCGGCCTCAAGACACGCCGTCACGGCGACTATCACCTGGGACAGGTGCTCCTGAAGCGCAACGACTTCATCATCGTGGACTTCGAGGGTGAGCCGGGACGCCCGCTCGCGGACCGCCGGCTCAAGCACTCGCCCCTCACCGACGTGGCCGGCATGCTGCGCTCCTTTGCCTACGCGCGGCATGCGGCGCTCGAGCGTTGCGCGCAGCAGGGCGGTGATGACTGCGGACGGTGGGAGCCGGAGCTGCACGCCTGGGAGCAGGAGGCCCGCCGGACCTTCATCTCCTGCTACGACGGGATCGCGAGGGCAACGGGCCTCTACGAGTCGCTGCGCGGCGCGCAGCCGCTCCTGGCCCTGTTCGAGATCGACAAGGCCCTCTACGAGGTGCGCTACGAGCTCGGGAACCGTCCGGACTGGACCCGCATTCCCCTCCATAGTCTCCTCGGGCTCGCCGAGTGAGGACACCGCGGAGGCCCCTTGGACCAGACATCGACCCGCCGACGCCACGCGTCCACGCCAGCGCACGCGCCGCGGATCGGCGCCGTATGGCCCGGCCAGCCCTACCCCCGCGGGGCCACGTGGGACGGCGAAGGAGTCAACTTCTCACTGTTTTCCGCCAATGCCGAGAAGGTCGAGCTGTGCATCTTCGACTCCTCCGGCCGGCACGAGATGCAGCGGATCGCGCTGCGCGAGCGCACCGACGAGATCTGGCACTGCTATCTGCCCGAGGCGCGGCCGGGACTCCTCTATGGCTATCGGGTGTACGGCCCCTACCGCCCGGAGCTGGGACAACGGTTCAATCCGAACAAGCTGCTGATCGAGCCCTACGCCAAACGGCTCGAGGGAGCGCTCCTCTGGAGCGATGCGCATTTCGGCTACCGCCTGCGGCATCCGAAGGGCGATCTCTCCTTCGACAAGCGCGATAGCGCCCCGGGCACCCCGAAAAGCCGGGTCATAGACCCCGCCTTCACCTGGGGCGACGACCGGCCGCCGCGCATTCCGTGGCACGACACGGTGATCTACGAGGCGCACGTCCGGGGCCTGACGATGCGCCACCCGGAAGTGCCCCCGCAGCTGCGCGGCACCTATGCGGGGCTGGCGACGGCGCCGATGATCGAGCATTTGCAGCGGCTCGGCATCACCACTCTCGAGCTGATGCCCGTACATGCGTTCGTGGACGATCGCACGCTCGTGGAGAAGGGCCTGCGCAATTACTGGGGCTACAACACCATCGGATTCTTCGCGCCGGAGCGGCGCTATTCCGCGAGCGGCCAGACCAGCGAGTTCAAGACGATGGTGAAGACGCTCCACTCGGCCGGCATCGAGGTGATCCTCGATGTGGTCTATAACCACACCGCCGAGGGCAACGAGCTCGGACCCACGCTCTCGATGCGCGGCATCGACAACGCCGCATACTACCGGCTGAGCTTCGAGAGCCCGCGCCACTACATGGATTTCACCGGCACCGGCAACACGCTCAACCTGCAGCACCCGCGAGTGCTGCAGCTCATCATGGACAGCCTCCGTTACTGGGTGCAGGAGATGCACGTCGACGGCTTCCGCTTCGACCTCGCCTCCGCGCTCGCCCGCGAGCTCTACGACGTCGATCGGCTGGGCTCCTTCTTCGACACCATCGGCCAGGATCCGGTGCTCTCGCAGGTGAAGCTCATCGCCGAGCCCTGGGACATCGGCAGCGGCGGCTACCAGGTCGGCAATTTTCCTCCGGGCTGGAACGAGTGGAACGACAAGTACCGCGACAGCATGCGCGCCTACTGGAAGGGCGACGGGGGACTCATCGGCGAGTTCGCCCGCCGCTTCACGGGGTCAGCCGATCTCTACGAGGCGAGCGGCCGCAAGCCGCACGCCAGCATCAACTTCATCACCGCCCACGACGGCTTCACGCTCCAGGACCTGGTGAGCTACAACGACAAGCACAACGAGGCGAACCGGGAGGACAATCGCGACGGTGCCAACGACAACCGCTCGTGGAACTGCGGCGCCGAGGGTCCGACGGACGATGCCGCGATCCGCGCACTGCGCGCGCAGCAGAAGCGCAATCTTCTGGCGGCGCTCCTGCTCTCGCAGGGTGTTCCGATGCTGCTCGCGGGCGATGAGCTCGGACACACACAGCAGGGAAACAACAACGCCTACTGCCAGGATGGCGAGCTTGCGTGGCTCGACTGGCGGCTCGATGCGGAGCGGGAGACGTTCCTCGAATTCGTCTGCACGCTGATCGCGCTGCGCAGGCGGCACCCGGTGTTCAGCCGCCGCCGATTCCTCCAGGGCGATACGGTCACCGAGGAAGGGCTGCGGGAGGTCATCTGGCTGAGCCCCGACGGGAGGGAGATGACCGATGCGGACTGGTACGTGCCCTTTGCGCGCTGTTTCGGCCTGTATCTCGCGGGAGCCGCCATCGAGCGCCACGACCGGCGCGGACGGCTGGTGACGGACAACAGCTTCGTGCTGCTCTGCAATGCGCATCACGAGCCGATCCCGTTCCGGTTTCCCGGTCCGCTCGCGGAAAAAGTGTGGTGGACGGTGCTCGACACGGCGGCGGCCGATGCACCGTTCGCACAGCAGCGCCTCGAGCGGGGAACTCCCTACCCGCTGCAGGGCCGCTCGCTCGCGCTCCTTCGCGAGACCGCCTACCGATGACGGGGCGCCGGCACGCTATGCCCTTCGGGGCGCAGGTTCTCGCTGACGGCCGAGTGCGCTTCCGGCTGTGGGCGCCCGCCGCGCGCACCGTGGAGCTCGTGCTGGAGCAGGATGTAGGGCCTCCAAGGGTGCTGCCGATGCAGCCCGCGCTTGCGGCAGAGCCCTCTGCGACGGGCGTTCGCGAAATTCCGTGCGCCGGGAAGCGGTTCGAGCTCGTGACCGCCGAGGCACACGCCGGCACGCTCTACCGATATCGCATCGACGGCGAGACGCTGGTGCCCGACCCGGCGTCGAGGCGCAACCCTCGCGGGGTGCACGGCCCGAGCGAGGTCGTCGACCCCGAGGCGTTCGAGTGGACCGACGGAGACTGGCGCGCCCGGCCGTGGCAGGAGTCCGTCATCTACGAGCTGCATGTCGGCACGTTCACGCCGGAGGGCACGTTCGCGGGCGTCGTGAGCAGGCTCGAGCATCTGCAGCGGCTCGGCGTGACGGCGATCGAGCTCATGCCGGTCGCGGAGTTTCCCGGCACCCGCGGCTGGGGCTACGACGGCGTGCTGCCCTACGCGCCGGCCTCAGCCTACGGGACGCCCCGGGATCTGAAGTCACTGGTCTGCGCGGCGCACGCGCACGGCATCGCAGTGATGCTGGACGTCGTCTACAACCACTTCGGTCCGGAGGGCAACTTCCTGCACCGCTTTGCGCCGCAGTTCTTCACCGATCGTCACTCGACTCCCTGGGGAGCGGCGCTGGATTTCGAGGGACCGGGAAGCCGCGCAGTGCGCGATTTCTTCGTCCACAACGCGCTCTACTGGCTGGAGGAGTATCACCTCGATGGGCTCAGGCTCGACGCGGTGCATGCGATCTTCGATGCCGGCGAGCCGCATATCCTGACGGAGATCGCACGCGCCGCGCGCAGCGGACCGGGACGCGACCGACCCGTGTATCTCGTGCTCGAGAACGTCGCCAACGAGGCGCGCCGGCTGGGCCCGCCCGGGACTCCGAACGGCTTCGATGCACAATGGAATGACGACTTCCATCACTGCCTGCACGTCCTTCTCACCGGCGAGTCCGACGGTTACTACCGGGATTACCGCGAGCGCCCGCATGCGCTCCTCTGCCGCTCGCTCGCCGAGGGGTTCGCATATCAGGGCGAGAGCTCCCGCCACCTGGGCTCTCCCCGCGGAGAGCGGAGCGCGCACCTGCCGCCCTCGGCATTCCTCAACTTCCTGCAGAATCACGACCAGGTGGGCAACCGCGCCTGCGGCGAGCGGCTGAGCCGGCTCGCCAGCCTCGAGTCCCTGCGCGCCGCGGCGGCGGTGCTGTTGCTCGCGCCCTCCCCGCCCATGCTCTTCATGGGTGAGGAATGGGCCGCCCCCGAAGCGTTCCCGTACTTCTGTGATTTCGAGCCCGGGCTCGCGCGGGAAGTGCGTGCGGGACGTCTGCGCGAGTTCGCGCACTTCAAGGGCCCGGTGCCCGATCCCTGCGATGCCGCGACCGCGATGGCCGCCCGTCTGGACTGGCGCCGTCTCACCGAGCCCGCGCACGCCCGCATGTTCGATCATTACCGGCGCCTTCTCGCCATTCGCCGGCGCGACATCATGCCGCTCCTGCCGAGGATCCTGACGGGCACGTGCGTCGCGCTCGATCCGCAGGGGGCATTCGCGGTGGACTGGAAGCTGCGCGACGGCGCCACGCTGCACCTGCTCGCCAACCTGAGGGAGACGCCGGCGCCGCTCGTCGGCCGGGCGGCGGGCCGGATGATCTTCGCGACTCATCCCGGCATCCGCGCGGCGCTGGCCCGCAACGAGCTGGCGCCATGGAGCGTAACGTGGCTCCTGGAGCGCAGCCGTGCCGCTCGCTGACCAGGAGCTCCCGGGCACCCCGGCAGTGGGACGGATTCCGCGCGCCACCTATCGTGTGCAGCTCAATGCGGGGTTCACTTTCAACGATCTGACGGCGGTGGTCCCCTATCTCGCCGCCCTCGGGATCAGTCATGTGTACTGTTCGCCGTACTTCCGCGCCCGTGCGGGCAGCGCCCACGGCTATGACGTCGTCGATCACAACTGCTTCAACCCGGAGATCGGCAGCCGCGAGGATTTCGAGCGGCTCGTCGCGCAGCTGCGCACGCACGGCATGGGTCACATCCTGGACATCGTGCCGAATCATGTCGGTGTCATGGGGGCGGACAACGCCTGGTGGATGGATGTGCTCGAGAACGGGCAGGCATCGATCTACGCGGATTATTTCGACATCGATTGGAGCCCGGCCAATACGGCGCTCGCCGACAAGGTGCTGGTGCCGGTGCTCGCCGAGCCCTACGGGGTGGTGCTCGAGCGCGGCGAGCTCGCTTTGCGGTTCGAGCGCGAGCTCGGTTCCTTCGCGATTCACTACCACGAGCACCGGATGCCGCTCGATCCCCGGACTTATCCCCGCATCCTAGACGCCGTGCTGGCGATGGAGCGCAACGCGGAGCTCGAGAAGCTGCGGCGTTACTTCGGCGCGCTGCCCGACCGGCGGGGGCCGACTTCCGACCAGATCGCCGAGCGCCATCGCGACAAGGAGGCTCACAAGAAAGCCCTGGCCGCGCTCGCCGCCGCGGATCTGCGCGTCTCCGCCGCGCTGGACCGGGCGATCGCGCGCCTGGCCGGCGATCCGCGCGATCCCGCGAGCTTCGATCCGCTGCACGAGCTGCTCGAGTCGCAGGCATTCCGGCTGGCCTACTGGCGAGTCGCGTCGGATGACATCAACTATCGCCGCTTCTTCGATGTCAATGACCTCGCGGCGCTGCGCGTGGAGAATGAGGCAGTGTTCGAGGCGACGCACCGCCTCGTGCTCGAGCTCATCGGATCGCGCGTGCTCGATGGGCTGCGGGTCGACCACGCCGACGGCCTGTACGATCCGCTCGGCTATTTCAGGCGCCTCGAGGAGCGGATCTCGCAGGTGACGGCCTGCGCCGGCGGACATTCCCTATACCTCGTCGCCGAGAAGATCACCGCCTCCTTCGAGCGCCTGCCGCCGGATTGGCCGGTCGACGGCGAGACGGGCTACCACTTCGCCAACGTCGTGAACCGTCTCCTGGTCGACGCCGGCAGCAAGGCGCGCATGGAAAGGACATACCGTTCCTTCGCCGGCGAGCCGCGGCACTGGTCCGACATCGCCTACGAGTGTCAGCACCGCGTTCTGCGCACGTCCCTCGCCTCCGAGCTCAACACGGCCGCCAACCTGCTCACGCGCATCGCGCGCGACGACCGGCGGACGCGCGACTTCACGCTCAACAGCCTGCGGCAGGCGCTCGCGGAGATCATTGCCTGTTTTCCGGTTTACAGGACCTACGTGACGGACGGCGTGTCCGAGAGCGACCGCCGCTACATCGACTGGGCGGCCGCCGCCGCCCGCCGGCGCGCCTCCTCGATCGAGCAGCCCGTGCTCGACTTCGTGCGCAGCGCGCTGCTCCTGGAGCTCGCCGCGCCGAGCGAGAGCGCACGCGCTCGCATGCGCCGCTTCGCGATGAAGTTCCAGCAGATCACGGCGCCCGTCACGGCCAAGGGTGTCGAAGACACGGCGCTCTACCGCTTCAACCGCCTGGTCTCGCTCAACGAGGTCGGCGGCGAGCCCGATCTGTACGGCGCCAGCGTCAGCGCCTTCCATGCCGACGCCCAGGATCGCGCCCGGCACTGGCCGCACGAGATGCTCACGACCTCCACGCACGATACGAAACGCTCGGAAGACGTGCGCGCCCGCATCAGCGTGCTGTCGGAAATGCCGGCCGCGTGGCGCCAGGCCGTGGACCGATGGCGGCGATTGAACCGCACCCGGCGGCGGGAGGTCGGCGGGATGCCGGCGCCGTCGCCCGATGACGAGTACCTCCTCTACCAGACCATGATCGGGACCTGGCCGCTCACCGAGCCCGACGATGCCGGCCTCGACGCCTATCGTCAGCGGGTCGAGGCATACATGCTCAAGGCCGCGCGCGAGGCCAAGGTGCGCACCAGCTGGGCGGCCGCCAATGCGGAATATGAGGAAGCGCTGGCGCAGTTCGTCCGCGCCGCGCTCGAGCGCCGCGAAGGAAATCTCTTCCTGGCCGACCTCTGCGCCTTCAACCGGCGCATCGTCCGCTTCGGACTGCTGAACGGCCTGTCGCAGACGCTCCTCAAGCTGACCGCTCCGGGCGTCCCCGACATCTATCAGGGCAACGAGATCTGGCGATTCTCGCTCGTCGATCCCGACAATCGCCGGGCGGTCGATTACGCCGGGCACCGGCGCCTGCTGGAAGCGCTGGCGAGCGGCCCGGCGCCCGACTCGCTGGCGCGAGCGCTGGCCGACGACGTCGCCGATCCGCGCTGCAAACTCTTCCTGCACGTCAGATCCCTGCAGCTCAGGCGGCGCGACCCGGAGCTGTTCGAGCGCGGGGAGTACCTGCCGCTCAAGGTGACGGGCCGGCGCGCGCCCCACCTGTGCGCGTTCGCCCGCCGCCTCGAGGGTCGGCTCGCCGTCGTGCTGGCGCCCCGCCTTTACCTGAAGCTCATGGGAGGAGCCAGCGATACCGGGGACGAGCCACGGCGGCTCCCGCTCGGCGCCGAGGTCTGGGAGGACACCGCGGTGCAATTGCCGTTCGATCTCGGGGTGCCGATGCGGGGCGTGCTGGACGGGGCTGAGGTGCCGCACTCGAGCGGCCAGGGATCCACTGCGATCAGCGCGGCGGCGGCGCTGCGGGCGTTCCCGGTGGCTCTGCTGTCCGGCGGCACATGAGTGTGAGTGGTCAACCCGCGGGCGTCCCGCGCGTTCCATGCTTGCGTGGGTCAGATGGAGCCGATCTCATGTCATGGTCAAGACCTCATCTTCGGGCCGCGTGGCTGTTGGTGGCCGCGGCGCTCCTCGCCGCCTGCTCGGGTATTCCGCTCAAGGAGCGTGACGCCGCCGAGCGCGCCCGTTTCGAGGCGTATGCCGGCAAGCCGATCGATCACTTCACCTGGCTGACCCGCTATGAAGGCTGGGAGCCGATCTCCAACGATCAGCTCGTGGTCTGGACGGATATCAACCGGGCCTACCTGATCACGGTGTTCCACCCGTGCACCGATCTCATGTTCGCGCGGCGCATCGGCCTCACCTCCACCGCGAACAGTGTCTACGCGCATTTCGACTTCGTCCACGCCGAAGGCTGGCGGTGCATGATCAAGACCATTCAGCCGGTGGATTATCTGCGCATGCAGCACGACCTGAGGGAGCAGCACGAGGCGCAGAAGCGCGGGAAGGCCGGTAACGGCTGACTGCCCGCTACCGATAGCCGCGCGCCTGCAATGTGAAGAGCCGCGCGTAGGCGCCATCGAGGCGCATCAGCTCTTCGTGGCTGCCGTGCTCTCTGATCCGCCCGCCCTCGAGCACCACGATCTGATCGGCCATGCGCACGGTCGAGAAGCGGTGGGAAATGAGGATCGTGATGCGCTCGCGCGCCAGCTGGCGGAAGTGCTCGAACACCTCCGCCTCCGCCTGCGCGTCCATCGCCGCCGTCGGCTCGTCCAGCACCAGCACGTCCGCGCGGGTGCGCATGAAGGCGCGTGACAGCGCCACCTTCTGCCATTGTCCGCCGGAGAGCTCGCGGCCGTCCTGGAACCACTTGCCAAGCTGCGTGTGGTAGCCGCTGGGCAGCGTCTCGATGAAGGCGCTCGCCCTGCCCTTGGCCGCCGCCTCGCGCCACCGCGCCTCGTCCTCGAAGTAGCGCTCGTCGCCCGCACCCACGTTCTCGCCGACGCGCATCTGATATCGGGTGAAATCCTGAAAGATCACGCCGATGCGCTCACGCAGCGCGCCTTCATCGAAGCGGGCGAGATCCTCGCCGTCGAGAAGGATCCGGCCGCTCGTGGGCGCATAGAGCCGTGTCAGCAGCTTGATCAGAGTGGTCTTGCCGGAGCCGTTCTCGCCCACGAGGGCGAGGCTGGGGCCGGGTCTCAGGTGCAGGGTCACACCCTCGAGCGCCGGGGCCTGCGCCCCGGGATACGTGAAGCTCACGTTCTCGAACCGCACGCCGTCTTCCGGACGCGGCCCGCGAGCGATGCTGCCGGTCGGGGGAGGCACCTCCGTCTCCAGATATTCGTACAGAGTGGACAGATACAGATTGTCCTCGTACATGCCGCCTACCGCCGACAACATCGCCGACACGGCCGACTGCCCCTGCCGGAAAAGCGTCAGATACATCGTCATCTGACCGAGGGTGATCAGCCGCCTGACGGTGCTGACCGCGATCCACGCATAAGCCCCGTACAGCGTCAGCGTCGCGATGAGCCCGAGGCCGAAACCCCACGCATCCCGCCGGACGGTAAGCGCGCGATCCTCCTGGTACAGCCTGCGGAAGATGTCGCGGTAGCGCTGCAGCAGCCTCGGCCC
This sequence comes from Steroidobacteraceae bacterium, assembly GCA_035545455.1. Taxonomy (GTDB): domain Bacteria; phylum Pseudomonadota; class Gammaproteobacteria; order Steroidobacterales; family Steroidobacteraceae; genus 13-2-20CM-66-19. The sequence goes on along the minus strand of DASZYK010000298.1, from coordinate 5,964 downwards.
GAGGCCGTAGAGCTTCACCTCCTTGGCGTGATCCTCGCGCGCGAGCACCGTCTCGAGATAGGTCTGCATCCGGGTCTCGGGCGAGCGCCAGCGGAACAGGCGGAACGCGTCCCCTGAGAACTTCGCTTCCGCCACGAAGGCCGGCAAGCCCGCGAGCAGCAGGATGGCGACCGCCCAGGGTGAGAAGCGCGCCAGCAGCACCGCGTAGCTGACGAGCTGGATGGCGTTCTGGGCAAGCCCGAACGTCCGCGTGACGAGGCTGAGAGGCCGGCTGGAGGCTTCACGGCGGGCACGGGTCAGCTTGTCGTAGAACTCCGAGTCCTCGAAGTGGCGCAGCTCGAGAGTCAGGGCCTTCTCGAGGATCATCTCGTTGACACGCTGACCGAGCTGCACGCGCAGCAGGGCCTGCGACAGCGACAGGCCGCGCTGCGCCGCGGCGATGGCTGCCACGAGCGCGCCTTCGAGAACCACGAGACCGATCACGCGGCCGGTATCGGTTCCTCCGGCGCGGATCGCGGCGACGACGGCATCGACTATCAGCGAGCCGACGTAGGCGACGGAAGCGGGCAGCACGCCTGCGATCAGGGTGACACAGGCGAGAGAGACGGTCAGTGGACGGTTGGTGCTCCAGACCAGCTCGATCGCGCGCCGGCTGTAGCGGAAGACGCCGAAGAACCCGCGGAGGGTGAGCGTTTCGGGCGGGGCGGCGGGACGGGCGCGGCGAAGGTGGCCTGGTGCGGCGGCTGACATTCACACCCGAGTCTGGGGGCGCCGCGCCTCGAATCCAATAGCTGCGCCGGATTGCGCGCGCAGCCGCTCAATCTATCAGCACATTGCGCTTCTCGGCCACGGCGCGCTCGGCCATCAGGAAGGCCGCCGCGTTCCACGATTGGCCGGGCATGCCGCGGGGAGTGCCTCGGGTGCCGTGCAGCCACTCGGTGAAGGCCCAATTGCGCAGCGCGCACGCGCGCGCGAGCTTCACGAGCTCGAGCCGTGCCTGGGGCAGGTGGCCGGCGGCGGCCAGCGCGGCAACCCAGAACCCGCCGACCATCGGCCAGATGCCGCCGTTGTGGTACTGCCAGATTTCGTTCTGGCGGTGGCGGGCCATGTACGGCCGCCAGAGAGCGCTGCGGCGTCTGATCGGGTGCGTGACCGCGCGCACGGGATAAAGGCGGCTCACCCGCGCCCGCTGCAGCGCATCGAGCGTGCGGCGGCTCGCGGCAGGTCCGGCGACACCGGACAGCACCGCCAGGACGTTGCCGAATACGTCGCCGTCCTCGCCGAAGAAGGAGAAGTTGACGAAGCTCAGATACAAATCCCGATCGCGCGCCCGGCGCAGCACGTATTCGTTGAGGAGGCGCGCGCGCCGATAGCGCGCCAGCCTGGCGGAGAACGGGTGGAAGAGACCATTGAAGTTCTCGCGCGTGTCCGCGGCGCGATCCAATCCGTAGCGACACTTGACGGCATACCACAGAGCGTTGGTGTAGAGCACGAAGCCGGAGCGCGGCATGATGTCGGCCCAGTCGCTGGCCTCGTTCTGCTGCAGCAGGAAGAAGCGCTGATGCTCCTGGGCGAGCAGCCACTGCAGGGCGCGCTCGACCCGCCGCGGGCGCTTGCGGCCACTGGGCGAGTGGGAGCGGCGGCGCGCGAGAAAATCGAGCGCGAGCAGCCACCAGAGGGTCGCGTCGATGCAGCCGAGGTACCAGAAGTCCGCCTCGCTCGCCCCCCGCGCCTTGCCTTTCCGGGCATGGCGTGCAGCGGGAATCGGCGCGACGAACTTGGGAATCTGGCCGTTCGGGGCCTGATGCTCGCCCAGTGTGTCCAGCCCGACGGCGGCGGCCCGCTCGAGCAGCGGGTCGCCGGAAAGCGCCATCCCGAGCGCGCAAATGGCCGCGTCCCGCCCGAAAATGGCCGCATATCCGCGGCGGCGGGCGCGGTCGCCGGCGGACGCCGCCAGAATGCCGGCAGGTGTGAGGTTCCGGCGCAGAAGATCGACTGATTTGACGTGGCAGGCGCCGACCAGCGCCTCGCCGGCCGGGTCATCCGGGAGCTTGAGCATGGCACGGCCATCATACCGTCCGGCGCCCGGTCCTGATATGATTGATGGTCTTTGTACAGCGCGGGCCGGCCGCTCCGAGGCCCGCTTTCGGCGAGCGCCTCCGGAACCCCCGGTCCCGAGCGCGAGCGCCCCAGGAAATCTCAGGGAAACCCCTGCCACCCGCCATGAACCGTCCCATCCGCAACATCGCCATCATTGCGCACGTCGACCACGGCAAGACGACTCTCGTCGATTGTCTGCTCCGGCAGTCCGGCACCTTCGCAGCTCATGAGAAGCTGACGGAGCGCGTCATGGACTCCAACGACATCGAGCGCGAGCGCGGCATCACCATCCTCGCCAAGAACTGCGCCATCGAGTATGGCGGCACGCGCATCAACATCGTCGACACGCCGGGACATGCCGATTTCGGCGGCGAAGTCGAGCGGGTGCTGTCGATGGTGGACGGCGTGCTGCTGCTGGTGGACGCGGTCGAGGGGCCGATGCCGCAGACTCGCTTCGTCACCCGCAAGGCGCTGGCGCTCGGCCTCAAGGCGATCGTCGTGGTCAACAAGATCGACCGTCCGGGGTCGCGCCCCGGCTGGGTGGTCGATCAGACCTTCGAGCTCTTCGACAAGCTGGGCGCGAGCGATGAGCAGCTCGACTTCCCCGTGATCTACGCGTCCGCCCTGCAGGGCTGGGCCGGCACGGACCATCTCGAGCGCCGGCCCGACATGTCGGCGCTGTTCGAGGCGATCCTGAAGCACGTTCCCCCGCCGGCCGCCGATTCCGCACTGCCGCTGCAGCTCCAGATCTCGACGCTCGACTACAACAGCTACGTCGGCCGCATCGGCATCGGCCGCATTCGCCGCGGCTCCATACGGCCCGGACAGCCGGTCGTGCTGCGACATGGCGAGGAGGATCGCGGCCCGGGCAAGATCGGTCAGGTGCTGACCTTCACGGGACTCGAGCGCCGTCCCGTGGAGGAAGCGACCGCGGGCGACATCGTGGCGGTGACCGGCATCGAGGACGTGAACATCGGCCTCACCATCTGCGATCCGCAGGCGCCCGAGGGCCTGCCGCCCATCCGTGTCGATGAGCCGACGCTGGCCATGAACTTCCAGGTCAATACTTCGCCTTTCGCGGGACGCGAAGGCAAGTTCGTTACCAGCCGGCAGATCCGCGAACGCCTGCAACGCGAGCTGCAGAGCAACGTCGCGCTGCGCGTCGAGGAGACGGAGGAGCCCGACGTGTTCCGGGTCTCCGGCCGCGGCGAGCTGCACCTCACCATCCTCATCGAGAACATGCGGCGCGAGGGCTACGAGCTGGCGGTCTCGCGTCCGCAGGTTCTGACGCGCGTCGTCGACGGCGAGGTGCACGAGCCCTACGAGGCCCTCACCGTCGACGTCGAGGACGAGCACCAGGGCGCGGTCATGGAAGCTCTCGGTACTCGACGAGCGGAGCTGACCGACATGGCGGTCGACGGCAACGGCCGCGTGCGCCTCGACTACCGCGTGCCCGCGCGGGGTCTCATCGGCTTCCAGGGCGAATTCCTGACGCTCACCCGCGGCACCGGCCTCATGAGCCACATCTTCGACGGCTTCGCACCCGTCAAGGGTGACATCCCCGACCGCCACAACGGCGTGCTGGTGAGCAACGAGCAGGGCGAGGCCGTCGCCTATGCCCTCTTCAACCTGCAGGAGCGTGGCCGCCTCTTCGTCAGCCCCGGCGAGAAGCTCTACGAAGGCATGATCATCGGCATCCACAGCCGCGACAACGACCTGGTGGTCAACCCGATCAAGACCAAGAAGCTCACCAACATCCGCGCCGCCGGCAAGGATGACGCCATCCTCCTGACGCCGCCGATCCCGCTGACGCTGGAGTACGCCGTCGAATTCATCGCCGACGACGAGCTGGTCGAGGTCACCCCCATCTCCATCCGCATCCGCAAGCGCTTCCTGAAGGAGCAGGACCGCAAGCGCGCCGAGCGCCAGGACCCCGCCGCCCTGACGGCCTGAAAAAGGCTCATTCGACCCGTAGAGTAAAGGGTGCCCGGGCGGCAGGCTTTGAAAGCAACTACACGGGCCTTGCGCCCGTGATGCCGATGAACTGCAAGAACTCCGCCCGAGTACGCGCATCCTCCCGAAACGTACCCGTCATGCGGCTGGTGATCATGGAGACGCCCCGCTTGCGCACTCCCCGGGTCGTCATGCACTGGTGAGCCGCATCCACCACCACGCCCACCCCCCGCGGCCGCAAGACCTCATCGATGCACCCCGCGATCTGCGCCGTCAGCTTCTCCTGCACCTGGAAGCGCCGCGCGTAACCCTCCACCACCCGGGCCAGCTTGCTGATCCCCACAACCTTGTCCGTCGGCAAATAACCGACGTGCACGCGCCCGATGATCGGCGCCATGTGGTGCTCGCAGTGGGACTCGAAGGCGATGTCCCGCAGCACGACCATCTCGTCGTAGCCCCCGACTTCCTCGAAAGTGCGCCGCAGATAATCCGCCGGGTCGGAGCCATAGCCCGAGAACCACTCCCGGTAGGCCGACACCACCCGTGATGGCGTGTCGCGCAGACCCTCGCGTTCCGGATCGTCACCGGCCCAGCGAAGGAGCGTCCGTACCGCCTCTTCAGCCGCCTCTCGAGTCACCGCACGTGTGCGCTTGGAAGGCATGGGCGCATCAGTCGAGCAGCCGCTCCATGCGGCCGATGATCGTCGAGGGCGCGACGCCCAGGGCGTTGCAGAGCTTCACGAGGGTCGTGAGAGTCGGTTGACGGATGCCGCGCTCCATCTGGCTGACGAAGGACCGGTCGACGTCGGCGCTCAGCGCGAGTCCCTCCTGCGAAATGCCGCGAGTCTCGCGCTGCTCGCGCAGCACCCGTCCGAAAGCGGTTGCGATATGATCCGGCTGCATGTAGACGAAGATTCGCGAGCGACGGGAAACCCCCTCCGGGCGCCCCGTCTTTCGCCGGATGATTCTTTCACTTGAGGCCTCGGGTCCACGGGATATATCCTACGAACACCATGTCAACCACCGCCGATGACGTCAACCTCGCGCTCTTCTGCGACTTCGAGAACATCGCTCTCGGCGTGCGCGACGCCCGCTACGCTCAATTCGACATCACCCGGGTGCTGGAGCGGTTGCTGCTCAAGGGCTCGATCGTCGTCAAGAAAGCCTATTGCGACTGGGAGCGATACAAGGACCTCAGGGCCGGCATGCATCACGCCGGCTTCGAGCTGATCGAGATCCCGCACGTCAAGCAGTCGGGCAAGAACTCCGCCGACATCCGCATGGTGGTCGACGCGCTCGACCTCTGCTACACCAAGCCCCACGTCGATACCTTCGTCATCATCAGCGGCGACTCGGATTTCTCGCCGCTCGTCAGCAAGCTGCGCGAGAACAACAAGGGAGTGATTGGCGTCGGCGTGAAGAACTCGACCTCCGACCTCCTGATCGCAAACTGCGACGAGTTCATCTACTACGACGATCTCGTGCGCGAGCAGCAGAAGCCACGCCGCGCGCCGCGCAAGCGGGCGCATGCGCCCGACACGGCGCACGGCACGGCGGAGGCCAAGGAGGGTGAGCACTCCCACCTGGAGGAGGACCGCAAGCAGGAAGCATTCGATCTCGTGCTGGCGACGCTCGACGCGCTGCTCGCGGAGCGCGGCGCGGAGGATCGGATCTGGGGCTCCATGGTGAAGCAGACACTGAAGCGCCGCCGGCCCGGCTTCAACGAGACCTACTACGGCTTCCGCTCCTTCAACAAGCTGCTCGAGGAAGCCGCGCAGCGCCACCTGCTCGCGCTCGAGCGCGATGAGAAATCAGGCGGCTACGTCATCCACGCGGCGGAGAGCGCCGGCTGAGATCCACCCCGCCGGGGGCGCGCGCGTTGCCGATGGTCGCCGGAACGGTGCCGGCAGAG
>DASZYK010000297.1:0-12618 GCA_035545455.1 Steroidobacteraceae bacterium | reverse complement strand
CCAATCGGCCTGCTCGACGAAACGGTCGAGGTCCGCCGCGTCGAACATCGGCAGCCCCTGTCCGGGATCGAAGATGAAGGGAATGCCCAGCGCGGCAAACTGTTCCGCATGCTCGACCATGCCCTGACGCCCGTCGGGCGCCACGATCCCGATGACGACATCGCGCGCATCGGCGACCTTGTTGAGGTGAGCGTGCTGCATGGCGCCCGGGTGAAAGGCGGTGATCTGGTTGTCCTCCAGATCGGTCGTGATGAATGCCTGGGCCGTGAGCTCCGAATCGACCACCCTCACGTGATCGAGGGGCACGCCGATCCGCTCCATCCACTCCCGATAAGGCGCGAAGTCCCTTCCGACGCTCGCCATGGGAACGGCCGGGTCGCCGAGCAGGCGCAGGTTGTAGGCGATGTTCCCGGCGCAGCCGCCGAACTCCCGCCGCAGCTCCGGCACCAGGAACGCGACGTTCAGGATGTGGATCTGCTCGGGCAGGATGTGCTCGCGGAAGCGCCCCTGGAACACCATCAGGGTGTCGAATGCCACCGACCCACAGATCAGCGCCTTGCCAGGCCGGTCAGTCATCGAGCGGGCTCTCTCATAAAGACCGCCAATGATAAGTTTTGCGCCGCTCCATGGCTATAGAGGTGTCCCCGGCCTCGCCGGGAGGGTCAGGACGGCGGCTGGGAGACCGCGGACGGCTCGGCGGCGGCGAGCAGAGCCACCCCTCGCAGCGCCAGGTCGCTGAGGCCGGCGCCCCGGCGCTCCTCGAAATAGGCGACCATCTGACGCCGCATGCGCGGGTCCCAGTAGCGCCTCAGGTGCGCCGCCACGTCCTTCGCGGCCTGCTCCGTGTCCGGCTCCGAGGCGAAATAGGCGCTGATCTCGTTGGTCATCTTGATGAGCAGGTCGATGTTCATTGGGATTCCAGACGCCAGGAGTGGGTATAGACCACGTGTTGATGCTCGCGCGCGAACGCCACCAGCGTCATTCCCGCACGCTCGGCGAGGCGCACCGCGAAGGCGGTGGGGGCGGAGAATGCCGCGACGAGGGCCACCCCCACAGCGGCGCTCTTCTGCACCATCTCGAAGCTCGCGCGGCTGGTGAGGAGAAGCGCGCCCGCCGCGGGATCCGCCCCCGCGCGCACCAGCGCGCCGATCGCCTTGTCGAGCGCGTTGTGCCGGCCCACGTCCTCGCGCACCAGCTGACTGCCTTTACCGGGCACGATCCATGCGGCCGCAGGGACGCTTCCGGTACGGGTGTTGATGGGCTGCAGCTGCGCGAGCTGCCCGATCGCCTCGTGGAGCTCCGTGACGCTCAGCCGCACGCCCCGACCGACGGGCTTGATCTCCCGGACCGCCTGCTCGACGGTCTCCTGGCCGCAGAAACCGCAGCCGCTGCGCCCAGTCAGGTTGCGTCTGCGGTCGAGAAGCGCCGAGAAACGCTCCCAGGCGACGGTGATCCTGACTTCGGCGGATTCTTCCCCGCAGATCACCTCCACGCCGCGGATCTCATCCGGGTGCGCGACGAGCCCCTCGCTCAGAGTGAAGCCGACCGCATAGTCCTCCAGGTCCGCCGGGGTTGCGAGCATGACGACGTGCGGCACGCCGTGATAGACGAGCGCGACCGGCATCTCCTCGGCGACCACGTCCCGCTCCTGCGTGACCGTGCCGCGGCGCCAGCGCTCGACTTCGACCTCAGTGGCGACGGATGGCCCTGGTGAGGCCGCCTCGCGAGTGCCCGTACCGGAGGAGATGCCCGCAAAGCTGTCCGCGATCGACACGTCCGAACCGCCTCGTTGCCGGCCCGCTTCAGGCGGGAGCCGGATGGCGCGCCCGCCGGCGCGCCGGCCGCGGCATCGCCCGCTCCTCGGCCGCGCGCTTGCGCCAGGCGTCCTTCTGATTCACCAGCACGACCTCCACGGCCGTAACCTTGTACTCCGGACAGTTGGTCGCCCAGTCGGAGTTCTCCGTGGTGACCAGGTTGGCGTTCGTCTCCGGGAAATGGAAGGTGGTGTAGACCACGCCGGGAGCTATCCGCTCGGTGACCCTGGCCCGCAGCACGGTCTCCCCCGTCCGGCTGGTGAGCCCGACCCAGTCGCCATCGGAGATGCCGCGGACCTCCGCGTCGTGCGGATGGATCTCGAGCAGGTCCTCCTGGTGCCACACGATGTTGTCGGTGCGGCGGGTCTGGGCGCCGACGTTGTATTGCGTCAGCACCCGGCCGGTGGTCAGGATCAGCGGGAAGCGGCTGGTCGAGCGCTCGCTGGTCGGCACGTACTCGGTCAGGCAGAACTTGCCCTTGCCGCGCACGAACTGATGCACGTGCATGGTCGGCGTGCCCTCGGGCGCGGCATCGTTGCACGGCCACTGGATGCTGCCGAGGCGATCGAGCTTCTCGTACGTCACCCCCGCGAAGGTCGGCGTCAGCCGGGCGATCTCGTCCATGATCTCGGAGGGATGCCGGTAGTCCATCGGAAAGCCCAGCGCCTCGGACAGCAGCATGGTGACCTGCCAGTCCTCGTACCCCGCCTTGGGCGGCATGATCTTGCGCACCCGCGAGACGCGCCGCTCGGCGTTGGTGAAGGTGCCGTCCTTCTCCAGAAACGAGGAGCCGGGCAGGAACACGTGCGCGAACTTCGCCGTCTCGTTGAGGAAGAGATCCTGCACGATCACGCACTCCAGCGACTCCATGGCGCGCATGACGTGGTGCGTGTTGGGATCGGACTGCACGAAGTCCTCTCCCTGCACGTACATCGCGCGGAAGGTGCCGTCGAGCGCCGCCTCGAACATGTTGGTGATCCTCAGGCCCGGCTCCGCCTGCAGCGTCACTCCCCATGCCCGCTCGAACAGCCCCCGCACCGCCGGATCGGACACATGCCGGTAGGCGCTGAACTCGTGGGGGAAGGAGCCCATGTCGCAGGAGCCCTGCACGTTGTTCTGGCCGCGCAACGGATTGACGCCGACGCCCTCGCGGCCGAGGTTGCCCGTGGCCATGGCGATGTTGGCGAGCGCCATGACGGCGGTCGAGCCCTGGCTGTGCTCGGTCACACCGAGGCCGTAGTAGATGGCGCCGTTCGGCCCGGCGGCATAGAGCCGCGCCGCGCGGCGCACGAGCTCGGCCGGCACTCCGGTCACCGGCTCCATCGCCTCCGGCGAGTTGCGCTCGGCCGCGATGAGCTCCTTCCACAGCCGGTACGAATCGGCCTCGCAGCGCTCGGCGACGTAGTCGTCCTTCGTCAGCCCTTCCGTCACGATGACGTGTGCGATGGCATTCAGGATCGCGACGTTGGTGCCGGGTGTCACCTGCAGATGCACGTCCGCAGCGATGTGCGGGCTGCGCACGAGGCCGATGGCGCGCGGATCGACCACGATCAGCTTCGCTCCCTGGCGCAGGCGCTGCTTCATCTGCGACGCGAACACCGGATGGCCGTCGGTCGGGTTGGCCCCAACGACCATGATGACGTCCGCCTTGGCGACCGAGGTGAAGGCCTGAGTGCCGGCCGATTCGCCGATCGTGCTCTTCAATCCGTAGCCGGTCGGGGAATGGCACACGCGGGCGCACGTATCGACATTGTTGTTGCCGAAGGCGACGCGCACCATCTTCTGCACGAGGAAGGTCTCCTCATTGGTGCAGCGCGAGGAGGTGATGCCGCCGACCGAGTCGCGGCCGTACTTCGCCTGGATGCGCCGGATCTCGCCGGCCGCGTAGCGGATCGCCTCTTCCCAGGAGACTTCCCGCCACTCGTCCTTGATCGTCTTGCGGATCATGGGCTTGAGGATGCGGTCGGAATGCGTCGCGTAGCCGTACGCGAAGCGGCCCTTCACGCACGCATGCCCGTGATTGGCGTCACCGTCACGGTTGGGCACCATGCGGATGATCTCGGTCGCGGCGCCGCTGCCGCGCACCTCGGCCTTGAAGCTGCATCCCACGCCGCAATAGGCGCAGGTCGTGGTGACTGCCCGCTCCGGCTGCCCGAGCCGGAGCACGGACTTCTCCATGAGGGCGGTGGTCGGGCAGGCCTCCACACAGGCGCCGCAGGAGACGCACTCCGATTCGAGGAACGGCTCATCCTGGCTCACCGCGATCTTCGATGCCAGGCCGCGCCCCTGCACGGTCAGAGCGAAGGTCCCCTGCACCTCGTCGCAGGCGCGCACGCAGCGCGAGCAGACGATGCACTGCTCCGGATCGAAGGTGAAGTAGGGGTTGCTCTCGTCACGAGGCATCGGCTCGCGCGCGGCAGCAGGGCCGTACGTGGTCCGGGTGAGGCCGACAGCCTGAGCCACGTCGCTCAGCTCGCAACGCGCGCCGGTGGAATCGAGCGGATGCTCGGAGAGATAGAGATCCAGCACGCCGCGGCGCAGTTCGGCGAGCTTCCCGGACTGGGTGCGGATCTTCATGCCGGGCGCCACGATCGTGGTGCAGGACGCCGGGTAACCCTTGCGCCCTTCGATCTCGACCAGGCACATGCGGCACGAGCCGAACGCCTTCAGGGTGTCGGTCGCGCAGAGCTTGGGCACCCGCGCGCCGGCGAGGGCCGCGGCGCGCATGACGGACGTGCCGGCCGGCACGGTGACGGCGTGACCGTCGATCTCCACGCTGACGGAGCCGCCCGCCTCGGCGGGCGCCGGCGTACCCAGATCCTCGTAATCTATCGCAAACATGGGCTGACTCTCTTCGTGCGCTGCGCGCAGGACCAACGGGGCGCGCCCGAGGCGGACCCCGCACACATAATCCGGAAAATGTGCACGCCGCTGCTCAATTGCGCCCCCTGGCGATGAAGTCGCCGCGGAAATGCCGCAACGCGCTCTGCACCGGGAACGGCGCCATGCCGCCCAACCCGCAGAGCGATCCCTGCACCATCAGCTCGCAGAGCTCCTCGAGCCTGCGAACGTTGCCTTCCGTCTCCCGTCCCTCGATGATCCGGTCGATGACCTCCACGCCCCGGGTCGAGCCGATCCGGCAAGGCGTGCACTTGCCGCAGGACTCGATGGCGCAGAACTCCATCGCATAGCGCGCCATGCGCGCCATGTCGACGGTGTCGTCGAATGCGACGATGCCCCCGTGGCCGAGCAGCGCGCCGATGCCGGCGAGCGCCTCGTAGTCGACCAGCGTGTCGAACTGCGCGGCCGGAACGTAGGCGCCGAGCGGGCCGCCGACCTGCACCGCCCGCAGCGGGCGGCCCGATGCCGAGCCGCCGCCGTAGTCGTACAGCAGCTCCCGCAGCGTCAGCCCGAAAGCCCGCTCGACCAGACCGCCGCGCTTGATGTTGCCGGCCAGCTGGATGGGCAGCGTGCCGCGGGATTTGCCCATCCCGAAGCCCGCGTAGTGCTCCGCTCCCCGGTGGAGGATGGTCGGCACGGTCGCGAGGGTGATCACGTTGTTGACTATGGTCGGCCGTCCGAAGAGCCCCTTGATCGCGGGCAGCGGCGGGCGCACGCGTACTTCACCGCGTCTGCCCTCCAGGCTCTCCAGCATCGAGGTCTCCTCGCCGCAGATGTAGGCGCCGGCACCGAGACGAACCTCGAGATCGAAACGCTTGCCGCTGCCCATCACATCGGCGCCGAGATAACGCGCCTGACGAGCCGCGGCGATCGCCGCGCTGAGGGCGCGGTGCGCGTGCGGATACTCCGCGCGAAGGTAGATGTAGCCCTGCGTGGCCCCGACGGCGATGCCCGCTATCGTCATGCCCTCGATGAGGCTGAGCGGGTCACCCTCCATCAGCATGCGATCCGAGAACGTGCCCGAATCGCCTTCGTCGGCATTGCAGGTGACGTACTTCTGGCCGGCGGGCTGCTCGAGCACGGTCTTCCACTTGATGCCGGTCGGGAACGCCGCCCCACCCCGGCCGCGCAGGCCCGAGCCGATGATCGCCTCCACGACCGCCTCCGGGCTCATCGCGAGCGCGCGGCGCAGTCCCTGGTACCCGCCGTGGACCACGTAGTCGGCCACGCTGGCCGGATCGACGATCCCGACACGGGCGAAGGTCAGCCGCTGTTGGCTGGCGAGCCACGGAATCGCATCGGTGAGGCCCAGAGACAGGGGGTGCGCGCCGCCGGTCAGAAACCCGGCATCGAACAGTCCCGGCACGTCGCCGACGGTGACGGGCCCGTAGGCGAGCCGTCCCCGAGCCGTCGCCACCTCCACCAGCGGCTCAAGCCAATAGGCGCCGCGCGATCCGTTGCGGATGAGCTCGAGCTCGAGCCCGCGGGCGGTCGCCTCGCGCGCGATCGCGTGCGCGACCTCCCCCGCGCCCAGCGACAGAGCGCCGGCATCGCGGGGCACATACACAGTGAAAGTCATGCGGGAACGGTCACCTCTTGCGGTCCACGTCCGACAACAGCTCGTCGAGCCGTTCCGGAGTCACTCTGCCGTGCAGCCTGCCGTCGATCATCACCGCGGGCGAGCAGGCACAGTTACCGAGGCAGTAAACCGGCTCGAGCGAGAAGCGCCCGTCGGGTGTGGTCTGATGGAAGTCTACTCCCAACCGCTGCCGCGCGTGCAGGGCGAGCGCCTCGGCCCCCATGGCCTGGCAGGACTCCGCCCGGCATACGCTCACGGTATGGGCGCCGGGGGGCGTGCTGCGGAAATGGTGGTAGAACGAAACGACGCCGTGAACCTCGGCGCGCGACAGGTTGAGCTCCGCCGCGACGAGCGGCACCGCGGCCGGGGGCACGTACCCGAGCTCCGCCTGAATCGCGTGCAGCACCTCGATCAGCGGTCCGGGGCGCCCCTTGAGGCCCCCGACGATGCGCCGGACGGTCTCACGATGCTCGGAAGCCAATGTATCCATCCAACGAGTATACGTCCAACGACGCCACCGTCTCCCCCCGCTGCCCGGGGCCGCTCATTCAGCGCCGCCGAGTGTTCGATTTCCGGGACGCAGCGCTTACGCGCCGAGGGAGTGAGAACCCGGTCACACGCCGAGCTGCCGGGCATGATGCCGCAGATGGTCCTCAATGAAGCTCGAGATGAAGTAATACCCGTGATCGTATCCCTCGTGCCGGCGCACCGTCAGCCTGATGCCCGACTTGCGGCATGCCTCCTCCAGAAAATGCGGGTGCAGCTGCGCCTCGAGAAATTGATCCGCCAGACCCTGGTCCACCAGGATCGGCGGCCTCTGCGGCCCGTCCGTCACCTTGGCCGCCAGCTCGGAGGCATCGTAGGTCGCCCACTGGCCGTTGTCCGCCCCGAGATACCCGCTGAATGCCTTCTGTCCCCAGGGACAGCGGCGCGGCGCGCTGATGGGCGCGAAAGCCGACACCGAGCGATACCGCCCCGGATTGCGCAGCGCGATGGTGAGCGCTCCGTGTCCCCCCATCGAATGCCCGAAAATCCCCGTGCGCTGCCCTTCGGCCGGAAAATGTCCTTCGATCAGCGAGCGCAGCTCCTGGGTGACATACGTGTACATGCGGTAGTGACGGGACCACGGCTCCGCCGTGGCGTCGAGATAAAAGCCCGCGCCGACGCCGAAGTCCCACGAGTCGCCGTCGCCCGGCAGCTTCACGCCCCGCGGGCTGGTGTCGGGCGCGACGAGCATCAGGCCGAGCTCGGCGGCGACCCGCTGCGCGCCCGCCTTGATCATGAAGGTCTCCTCGGTGCAGGTGAGCCCCGCCAGGTAGTAGAGCACCGGCACGGGTCCGGACTTCGCCTGCTCCGGCGTGAACACCGCGAAGCGCATGGAGCACGCGGTGCTCGCCGCCTCGTGACGATAGAAGCCGACGGTGCCGCCGAAGCAGCGATGCTGACTGATTACTTCGAAAGGCTGGCCGGCCATGAGACTGCTCCTGTACGCTGCGTCGCGGGAGCGCACGTTATACGCGGCGACGCGCGGTGAGTCACCGCGCACACGCCGGCGGACGCGCCGGTGTCACGCGACTGGAACAGTTGCAGCCGAGGCCGTCAGCGATGCGTCGGCACTTCGGCTTCCGTGCCCGGACTCTCCCAGCCGCCGCCGAGCGCCCGGTAGAGCTGCACGAGATCCGCCGACACCGCGGTGGTCGCGTCCGCGAGCGCCAGCTCGTTCTGCTCCTCGGTGCGCTCGGCATCGAGAACGTCGATGAAGCTCGCCACACCGCTCTGATACCGCTGACGCGCGAGCTGGCGGGCGTTGCGGCTTGCGGTCACGGCCGTCTGCAGCGAGGCGCGGCGCGCCTGATCCGAGCCGTAGGCCGCCAGCGCGTCCTCCACCTGATTGAGGGCTCCGAGCACGGTCTGCGCGTAGATCACCGCGGCCTCCTTGGCCTGCAGCCGCCGCAGCCGCACGGTCGAGCGCAGCCGTCCGCCCTCGAAGATCGGCAGCTCGACCGCCGGACCGAGCGTCGCGAACCGGCTCGCCGTCTCGATGAGCTGCGACAGCCCCATCGACTGGTAGCCGCCCGCGGCCGTGAGCGTCAGCCGGGGAAAGAAGTTGGAGACCGCCACCCCGATCTCCGCGGTCGCGGCGTGCAGGTTGGCCTCGGCCTGACGGATGTCCGGACGGCGGCGCGCCAGATCCGACGGCAGACCGATGGGCACGAGCGGCGGGACGGGAGGGACCGGCTGCGCGCCGCCGAGCTCGCTGCGCAACGCATCCGGCGGCCTGGCCATGAGCTGGCTGAGCTCGTTGATGTCGGCCGTGATCTGCCGGTCCGCGAGCGGGACCAGCGCCTCGGTCGTGCCCACCTCCGCCGTGGCGTTCTGCACATCGAGATCCGACGTCAGCCCTGCATTGCGCCGGTCCCGCGTGAGCTGCAGCAGATCGCGCTGAGTTGCGAGGCTGCGCTCCAGGATCGAGCGGCGCAGCTGCGCGCCCCGCAGGTCGATGTAGGTGGCGGCGACGTCGCTCACCATCGACAGCACGACGGCGTGCTCGCCTTCGACTGCCGCCTGCATCTGCGCGTTGGCCGCCTCGATCGCGCGGCGCGCCGTGCCGAAGAGGTCGAGGGTCCAGGAGGCGCCGAGGCCGAGCTGATACTGGTCGAAGGGATTCGTCAGCGTGGCCGGCAAGCCGGGGAAATGCGCGCCGAAGATGAATCCATTCGGGGTGTTGGTGCTGATCCGCTGCCGCGACCAGGAGGCATTGGCGGACACGCTGGGCCAGAGGCCGCCGGCCACGACCGCGGCCTGCGCCTGGGCCTCCTCGATCCGCAGGATGGCCTGCTTGACGTTGAGGTTCTGCGCCGCCGACTGCTGCACGAGCGAGGTCAGCGTCGGATCGTTGAAGCTCGACCACCAGGCGGCCGTCTGCGCGGGCTCCGGGCTCACGTGCGCGGCGCCCTCGGCGCCGTTGCCCGCCGCCGTCGCCGACCAGTGTGCCGGCACGTCCGGCTTCGGCTTGACGAAGCTCGGGCCCACCGCGCAGCCGGCCAGGGTGCCGAGCGAGGCGAGCGCGAGAGGGCGCAAAATTCGTATCGTCATGATCGTCCTTATTGCAGCCGATGCTTGAAGAGCCATGAAGCGGCGGCAAGCGTGACGGCGGCCATCGCCGCCAGCGGCCAGAGGTCGGGTCTGAGGACGCCCGCCCCCGCTCCCTCGAGATACACCCGCTGCGCGATGTCGATCGCATAGCGCAGCGGGTTGATGAAGGTGAAGTATTGCAGAGACAGCGGCATGTCGCTGATGGGTGTCGTCAGCCCCGAAAGCAGCGCAAACGGCATGATGAGCACGAAAGAGAACAGCATCGCCTGCTGCATGGTATGGCAGAGGGCCGACACGACCAGGCCGATGCCCACGGCCGCGAGCACGAACAGAGCGAGCCCGGCGTAGAGCGTGAGGAACGATCCCTGGAACGGGATGCGGAACCAGAGCTGCGCGACGAGCAGCACGCCGGTTGCCTGGATGATGCCGACCAGCATCGACGGCAGCGCCTTGCCGGCCATGATCTCGGCGGGGCGGAACGGCGTCACGAGAAGTTGATCGAAGGTGCCCTGCTCGCGCTCGCGCGCAACCGACATCGCCGCCAGCATCAGCGTCTGAATCATGGTGAGAGTGCCGATCAGCCCCGGAATCATGTTCCAGCGCGTCATGAGGTTCGGGTTGTACCAGGAGCGCGTCTGCACGGTCGCGCGAGGTCCGGGCTGGCCATGATCCGCGCGCCAGTCGCTGTTGAAGCCGTCCACCACCGCCTGGGCGTAGCTGAGCGCCGTGCCGGCGGTGTTGGAGTTGCGGCCGTCGGCGATGATCTGCAGGTCCGCCGCGTTGCCGGCCTCGAGGCGCCGCGCGAAGTCGGACGGTATCTCGATCGCGAGCAGCGCCCGCCGGTCGTCGATGTATTCCTCGACCTGCCGCTGCGTGCCCAGGTTGGCGATGCGCTCGAAGATTCCCGTGCCGTCGAATCGCGAAAGCAGGCTCTGGGAGACCGTGCTGTGCGAGCGATCCAGCACCGCGTAAGGGATGTGATTGAGGTCGTAGGTCGCCGCGTAGCCGAAGAGCAGAGACTGCAGGATGGGCGGCAGCAGCAGCGCGTTGCGCGCGCGGGGGTCCTTGAGCACGGCGAGCAGCTCCTTGCGGGTGAGCGCGATGATGCGCCGCAGCGATTCCAGCATGACCTCAGCCGAGCCTCTTGCGGGTGACGGCGCGGCTCGCGTATCCGAGCAGAACGGCCATGACCGCGAGCACCGCCGCGTTGGGCAGGATCACGGGCCAGATGTCGCCGGCAAGGAACGTGGTCTGCAGCAGCGCCACGTAGTACCTCGCCGGCAGAAGATAGGTGATGGCGCGAATCGCCGCCGGCATGCTGCGCAGATCGAAGAGGAAGCCCGACAGCATCAGCGCCGGCATGAAGGTCGCGAGCATGGTGAGCTGACTCGCGACCAGCTGGTTCTTGAAGTACGAGGAGATGAGGAGCCCCACCCCCAGCGCCACCAGCACATAGAGCATCGAAGAGCCGAGCAGCACCAGGTGCGAGCCCATCAGCGGGACGCGGAAGAGGAATTTGCCCGCGAGCACGCACAGCAGCAGCCCCAGCATTCCCAGGACGAAGTACGGAATCGTCTTGCCGAGCAGGATCTCGCCGCTTCGCACCGGGGTGACGAAGAGCGCCTCGAACGTGCCCCGTTCCCATTCCCGCGCCACCACCATCGCGGTCAGGAAGGCACCGATCAGCGTCATGACGAGAACGATGAGTCCCGGCACCAGGAAGTAGTGGCTGTCGTTGGCCACGTTGAACCACATCCGGCTCTGAACCCTGACCGGCCCGCCCACCGCCACGGTCCCCGACTCCGCGGACTGAAGCGCCGACCAGGCGCCGACCGCGCCTTCGGCGTAGGACTCGATGATGCGGGCGCGGTTGGCGTCGCTGCCGTGCACCAGCAGCTGCACGGAGGCATCGCCGGCGCCGAAGCGGCGCGCGAAATCGGCGGGGATGGTGAGGATGCCGTCGACGCGGCGCGCCATCATCAGCCGCTCAGCGGCCTCGGACGAATAAACCACCTGCGGGCGGAAATAGGGCGAGAGATTGAACGCGGCCAGAAGATCCTGCGCCGGTGCGGAGCTGTCCTGCAGCACCACCGCGAGAGGCACGTTCTTTACATCGAGCGACAGCCCGAAACCGAAGAGGAGGATGAGGACGACAGGCAGGACGATGCCGACCGCAATGCTCGCCGGATCGCGGATCATCTGGCGCGTCTCTTTCTTCACCAGCGCGAGCACGCGCTGCCATTTGGAGCGCGGCCGTGATTTCCGGGAGGCCGGCTCGCGCGCGGGCGAGTCTTCCGCGAAGGGATTCATGTCGGGACCCCCGCCTCCCGTGCCCGCGCGGCTTCAACGACGGCGATGAAGGCGTCTTCCATGGATGCCTGCCGGCCTTCGACCGGTCGCGCGAGCCGGCGGATCTCGGCGGGAGAGCCCTGAGCCAACAATCGCCCCCCGTCCATGATGGCGATGTGATCACAGTATTCCGCCTCCTGCATGAAGTGGGTCGTGACGATGATGGTGACGCCCTGCTCGGCGAGCGCCGTGATTCGCCGCCAGAAGGCGCGACGCGCCAGCGGGTCGGCGCCGCTCGTCGGCTCATCGAGAAAGAGGATCTCAGGCTCGTGAAGCAGCGCCGCCCCCATGGCCAGGCGCTGCTTGAAACCCCCCGGCAGCTCGGCGCTTGCCGTTTGCTCGTGACGCCCGAGATCGAACTGCCGCAGCGCCCAGTCGATGCGCCCGCGCCGCGCCGACCCTCGCAGACCGTACGCGCTGGCGAAGAACTCGAGGTTCTCCTGGACGGTGAGCGCGCCGTAAAGAGAGAACTTCTGAGCCACATACCCGAGCCGTGCGCGGGCGGCTGCCCCGGCACGGCCCACATCGACACCGGCGACTCTCAGGATCCCGCCACTCGGCGGCAACAAACCGCACAGCATGCGGAAAGTGGTGGTCTTGCCGGCGCCGTTGGGTCCCAGAAGTCCGAAGATCTCGCCGCGGCGCACCTCGAAGCTCACGTGATTCACGGCCGTGAAGCTGCCGAACCGCTTGACGAGATCGCGCACTTGGACCACGGGGCCCGCATCCACCGTGGCCGGCGGACGCTGGAGCCGGATATCCACGCCCGATTCGTGAGCCGCCGTGCCACGCAACAGCACCATGAACCCGTCCTCGAAGCGAGGCTCGACAGGTACTGCGGCTAGACCCGCGATCATCTCCCGACTCCGCGACGGCTCC
>DASZYK010000296.1:0-5544 GCA_035545455.1 Steroidobacteraceae bacterium | reverse complement strand
CGAACCCGATGATCACTTCCCTGTTGGCGACACGCGCGCGGATGTCGGCCTCGGCCGCATCCGGGTCGTCATAGCGCTTCTGGACCTCGAACGCCACTTCATTGGCGCCGCCGTGCTTCGGGCCGCGCAGGGCGCCGATCGCGCCGGTGATGCAGGAATACATGTCGGAGCCGGTGCCCGCGATCACGCGCGCCGTGAACGTCGAGGCGTTGAACTCGTGCTCGGCGTAGAGGTTGAGCGAGGTATGCATGGCCCGCACCCAGGATGCGGGTGGCGGTCTGCGATGCAGCAGATGGAGGAAGTGACCTCCAATCGAGTCGTCCTCCGTCTCGACGAGCGGCGCGTGGCCGTTGTGGCTGACGTGATACCAGTAGGCCAGCATGGAGCCGAGCGAGGCGATCAGCCGGTCGGCGATGTCGCGCGCGCCCGCGGCGCCGTGATCGTCCTTCTCGGGCAGCGCGCAGCCGAGCGCGGAGACCCCGGTGCGCAGGACATCCATCGGGTGCGCCGCGGCGGGAAGCTCATCGAGCACCGCGCGGACCGCTGCCGGCAGACCGCGCAGCGCCTTCAGCTTGCCCTTGTAGGCGGCGAGCTCGGCGCGCGTCGGCAGCTTGCCGTGGATCAGGAGATGAGCGATTTCCTCGAACTCGCAGGTCGTCGCGATCTCGAGGATGTCGTAGCCGCGGTAATGCAGGTCATTGCCGGTGCGGCCGACCGTGCACAGCGCGGTGTTGCCGGCGACGACGCCGGAGAGCGCGACGGACTTCTTGGGTTTGGGCCCTGTCGTGGCCGGTTCGGTCTGCGTCATAGCCCCACTCTAGACGGCCGAAGATGCCAAAGAAAATACGTTGAAGATGGCATCTTCATATGAGAAAAGTATCATCATGGAGTTGCGCCATCTCAGGTACTTCCTGGCCGTCGCCGAGGAGCTCAATTTTACGCGCGCCGCCGAGCGGCTCGGCATCTCGCAGCCGCCGCTCACCCAGCAGATCAAGGCGCTGGAGGCGGAGCTCGGGGTGACCCTTCTCGATCGGTCCGCGTACCGCATCGAGCTCACCGATGCCGGCCGGATCTTCGCGGCGGAGGCCGCCCGCATCCTCGGCGACGCGCGCAGCGCGGTCCAGGCCGCCCGCCGGGCTGCGGCCGGCGCGACCGGGCGGGTGCGCGTTGGATTCACGGAATCGGCCTCCTTCAACTCGCTCGTGACCTCGACACTGCGCAGCTACCGGTCCGACCATCCCGCCGTGGAGGTGTCCCTCGAGGAGCACCCGTCCACGGAACTCATCGTGGCGCTGCGGCAGGGAAGGATCGATGCCGCGTTCGTGCGGCCGCCGCTGCCGGCGGAGCGGGGGCTGACGCTCGAGCTGCTGGAGAAGGAGCCGCTGGTGGCGGCCGTTCCCAGCGGACACCCGCTCGCCGGTCGGCGGGAGGTCGATCTGGGCGCGCTCGCCTCGGAAACCTTCATCCTCTATCCACGCGCCGTGCGGCCCGGCCTGGCAGACACCGTGGTCGCCGCCTGCGAGGCGGCGGGGTTTTCGCCCAGGGTCGGGCAGTACGCGCCGCAGCTCTCCTCGACCATCAATCTGGTCGCCGCATCACTCGGGATCTCGATCGTTCCCGACAGCATGCGCTGCCTGCAGGCGGGCGCGGTGACGTACCTGCCGCTTCGCGGGGAGCCGCTGCACGCGCTCCTCGGCGTCGCCTACCGGGCGGATGAGAGCTCGACCGTGGTCAGCAACTTCATCGATGCCGCGCGGCGAGGCCGCAGCCGCAATCCCGCCTCCTGAGCGGCCCGGACGAGTCACCCGGACAGCAGCCCCTGTGGCGCGTGACGCTGGTCACAGAATCGAGAGCGCCCCCAGCGCCCGCTCCCCGCCGTGCCGAAAACCGGGAATCGGGGTACGGAGTTCTGGAGCGCTTGTCGACATGGTGATCGGTCTCGTGACAGCGCTGCTCGCGGCCGCCGCGGCGTCGGTCGCCATTTTTCGGGTCAGGGCCGGCGCGGGCTCCAGTGAGCCGCAACCGGTCGAGATCCTGCTCGGGCCCCAGGATCTGCGGCGGCTGCTCTCGCCGGCGCAGGTGCCGGCGCGCGAGGCGCCGCCGGTACCCCTCTCCCCTTCGCAGGCCCTGAGGAGGCTGCGGGAGCTCGCCCTGGGAGCTCCGGTCTCGGGTCTGCCGGGACCCGAGCACGCCGCCGTCACCGCGGCGGCGGTCGCGGCGACCGAGGACATGTCCAGTCTGCGGCGGCTCGCTCCCCGCCGGCCGAGCCTGCTGCCGCAGCTGATACGCGCCGCCAACGATGATGCCGCCCCGCGGCGCGAGCTCGCCGCCATCATCCGGCGCGACCCGTCCCTGGTCGGCAATCTCCTCGAGATGGCCAACAGCTCCTTTTACCGGGTGACGGAGCGGCCGATCGAGAGCATCGACCGGGCGGTCGTACTGCTCGGCAGCGAAGGCATCCGCTCGTTGATCGCGGCCGCGGCGCTGCAGCCGATCTTCCGTGTTGCCGGCGGCCCCTTCCCGGGATTCGCGCGCACGGTCTGGGAGCACGCCTGGCGCTCGGCCAACGCGGCCGTGGTGCACGCCGCGATGGTCGAGCGGTCCGATCCGTTCGCCGCGGAGTTGCTGAGTCTCGTCTGGGGACTGGCGGACGTGGTGCTCTTCCGGGCGGTGCTGGAGCAGTACGCGGCCGATCGCGCAGGTGACAGGCTGCGGCCGGACGCGGCGGTGATCTCGGGGCTGACCGAGTCGCATTCCGCGCGCGTGGCGCGCCGGATCGCCGCGGGCTGGGAGCTCTCCCCGGGCAGTCTGGCCGCGCTCGAGCAGCAGTCTTGCGACACCGAGCCATCCATGCCGCTCGCCCGGTCGCTTCGCTTCGGACGGGTCGTCGGTGCGCTGGCGGTGCTGCGGGTCAACGGCGTGATCGAGGAGGCGACCGCCGCCGCGGCTCTGCCCCCGAGCTCCCTGCCGCGCGAGCAGCTCGAGCGCATGTGGGTGCGGATCACCCGGGAGCCACCGGCGGACCGCCATCCCGCGTCACGGTCCGCGACCGCCTCACCGTAGGAACACCGGCAGCCCGCGCGGTGAAATCCAGGCAGAACGCGGGCGATTCCGGTAATGTGTCTCGCCCGGCGGGTGGGGACCTGCCGAAGCAACTCCGTGAGTGTGTGTTTCAGGGTGAGTGACGTCCTGTGACTAGACTATACGTTGGCAACTTGCCGTTCTCGGCGACCGATGAATCGCTCCGTGCCCTTTTTTCCAAGCACGGCACCGTGGAGAAGGTCTCTCTCATCACCGATCGCGAGACCGGCCGCCCGCGCGGCTTCGGGTTCGTGGAGATGTCGAGCGCCGACGCCGCCCGCGCCATTCAGGCTCTGAACGGCACCGACTTCGGTGGCCGGCCGCTGCGGGTCAATGAGGCGCAGGAGCGCCCGCGCGGCGGCGCTCCCTCTCGCCGGTTCTAGCTCTCCCGCCGCTTCGCCGTCCCGGCCCGTCCCGGGGCGGCCCCGGCGCTCTCCCCTGCCGGCATCGGTTATCGGGGACGGGCGGCGTTTCCCCTTGTTGTTCCCGCCCAGGCCAAACTCCAGCCCGGGCCGTCCGGCGGCGTGGAACGGACCTCCCCAAGCTGCCGTTATAGTCCAGAGCCTCGCTTCCTGCGGCACTCACCTGACGGCGGGCCCCGGGAGGCTCGGCGGGAAGCTGAGCGCTCGCACGTATGACCATCGCCTGCACCGACTGCGGAACGCTCCAGGACATCCCGCCACTCCCATGGGGAGCCATCGCGGTCTGCCCGACCTGCGACAACCTGCTGGAGCGCACCAACGGACGCAGCATCAACGGCGCTCTTGCCTGCGCCTCGGCGACGTTCGTGCTGCTCTTTCCGGCCAACCTGCTGCCGATCATGCGCGTCTCCATGCTGGGCATGTCGGCCGAGAGCAGGCTCGGAGCCGGCGTGGTGACTCTGTGGCAACACCAGTGGGTCATCGTGGCGCTGCTGGTGGCGGCATTCGCAGTCGTGCTGCCCTTCGTGAGATTCGGGCTGCTCTCACTCGTGCTCGCGCTGCTGCAGCTCGGACGGCGGCCACACTGGTTGGGACGCGCCTTTCGCTGGTCGTTGCACCTCGACCAGTGGGCAATGCCGGATGTCTTCCTCATCGGCTGCGCGGTCGGCTACAGCCGCATCGCGGCCGTGATGCCGGTGACCATCGGCTGGGGCGGGATCTGCCTGATCTTCGCGGCCTTGCTCTGCATGCTCTCACGCGCCACGCTCGATCAGCGCGCCGTGTGGCGCGTGCTCTCGCCTGAAAGCGCGGCGCCGCCGGAGGATGAGAGCGCCATCGCCTGCCTCTTCTGCGACCTGGTCCGGCCCGCCGCGGCGGAGGGCTCGCCGTGCCCGCGCTGCGGGCTGCGGCTGCGGGCGCGCAAGCCCGACTCGATGATGCGCACGGCCGCGCTGGTCATCGCGGGTTTCGCGCTGTTCTTCCCTGCCAACCTCTATCCGATGAGCATCGACCGCCAGTTCGGCGTGATCGTGCCGCATCGGATCGTAGACGGCATCAGGGAGCTCTTCCAGGCGCACCTCTGGCCGCTCGGAGTGCTCATCTTCTTCACCAGCATCGCCATTCCGCTGCTGAAGCTCGCGGGGCTCAGCTGGTTTCTCATCTCAGTGTGGCGTGGCTCGCGGCACAGGCTCGTGCTGAAGACGCGCCTGTGCCGGCTCATCGACGAGATCGGGCGCTGGTCCTGTGTCGATGTATTCACCATCGCCGTGTTCCTGCCGCTCATGCAATTCGACGGCATCGTGAGCACCAATGCCGCCGATGGCGCTCCGCCGTTCCTCCTCGTCGTGGTGCTCACGATGCTGGCCTCCCATGCGTTCGACCCCCGTCTCATGTGGGACGCGGCATTCTCCGCGCGGCCACGGAGTCTCTCCCTGGCGTCATGATCGACGGCGAGCGCCCCTTGAAAGAGCTCAGACGGACAGTGGCGATCGCCCGTCGCAGCTGGTGGCCGGGCTGGATCTGGGCCGTGCCCATCGCGGCCGTCGGCATCGTGCTCTGGCTGCTGCTGCGCTCCATCAGCTCACGCGGCATCGACGTCACGGTCACCTACGACGACGCGGCCGGCATGCAGGCCGGTGTGACGCGCGTGATGTATCACGGGCTGCAGGTCGGCAGAGTCGCCAGCGTCGCGCTGGCGAGCGACGATTGGCACGTGATCGTCCATCTCGACATCGACCGCCAGCTGGCGCCGAAGGTCAACACCGGCACGCGCTTCGTGCTCGAAGGCGCCCATCCGAGCTTCTCGGACATCTCCTCGCTCCGGGCGCTGATCGCCGGCCCCACGATCGTCATGGTGCCCGGGCCCGGCCGGCCGGCGCGGCATTTCATCGGCGCGGAGGGAGGCCCGCACGAGACGCTCGCCGTATCGCTGCCGTATCAGGTCGATTTCGCCGGAGCGGTTGGGCAGCTCAAGGCGCACGCGCCGGTGAAGCTGCGCGGCTTCACGGTCGGCGAGGTCACCCGCATCGGGCTCTCGGTCGAT
>DASZYK010000295.1:0-13164 GCA_035545455.1 Steroidobacteraceae bacterium | reverse complement strand
CGATTTCCGCGAGACCCTACACATTTACCGCGGGCAAAGGGAGCGGCCCTTTGCCCGCTATGCCCTGCCAGCCGGCGCTTCGCCGGCGCAGGTGCGCGACGCAAAGAGTACCGCTTTCGCTACTCCTTGGTATCGAGCAGCCCGCTCACCGCCCGGCTGACGTGCTCGGCGGTGAAGCCAAAGCGCGCGAGCAGCTCGGCGCCCTTGCCGGAAGCTCCAAAGCGGTCGATGCCGATCACCCGGCCCTCGCTGCCGACGTAGCGCCACCAAGATAGCGTAGCGCCGGCCTCCACCGCCAGACGGCGGCGAACCGCGCTGGGCAATACTTTTTCCCGGTATGCCTCATCCTGGGCTTCGAATACCTCCGTCGAAGGCATCGACACGAGCCGCACTCGCCGGCCGCCGGCGTTGAGCGCGCTCACGGCCTGCGCAGCGATGGACACCTCGGACCCCGTGGCGATCACCAGACACTCGGGGGCGCCCTGGCAATCGATCAGCGTATACCCGCCGCGCCGCACGTCCGCCTGCTGCTGCTCGGTTCGCGTCTGTTGCGGTAGAGCCTGCCGCGTCAGGACGATGGCGGTCGGTCCTGAGCGCTCCGCCGCGGCCGTCCACGCCACCGCGGTCTCGAACGCGTCGCAAGGCCGCCACAGGCACATGTTCGGCATGGCCCGCAGACTCGCCAGGTGCTCGATCGGCTGGTGCGTGGGGCCGTCCTCGCCCAGGCCGATTGAATCGTGCGTGTACACGAGCACCACCCGCGTGCTCATGAGGGCGGCGAGCCGCACGCCATTGCGCGCGTAGTCGGAGAACACCAGGAAGGTGCCCCCGTACGGCAGGAAGCCACCGTGGAGCGCAATGCCGCTCATGATCGCGGTCATCCCGAACTCGCGCACGCCGTAGTGAAAGTAGTTGCCGGTCGCATCCTTCAGGCTGAGCTCGCGGGCAGCCTTGAATTTGGTGTTGTTCGAGCCGGTGAGATCCGCCGAGCCGCCGAAAATCTCCGGTAATCCGGGCCCGATCACGTTGAGCATGGCCTGCGACGACTGCCTCGTCGCCTGCGGCGTCTTCTGGGCCAAGGCAGCTGCAAGCGTTTGCGCCACCGTCTGCGGCCAATCCGACGGCAGCGCGCCCTTCATGCGCCGCTCGAGCTCCCCGGCGAGCTCCGGGTGCGCCGCCTGGTAGCGGGCGAAAAGCTCCCGCCAGGCCGACTCGGCGGCAGCGCCGCGGCTGCGATGGTCCCATGCGGCACGCAGCTCCTCGGGGATGACGAAAGGCTCGTAGGACCAACCGATCGCCTTGCGGGTCGCCGCGACCTCGTCGGCACCCAGTGCTTCGCCGTGCGATTCCGGGGTGCCCTGCTTGTGCGGCGCGCCCCAGCCGATGATCGTCCGGCAGCAGATCAAAGACGGGCGTGTCGTCTCTGCGCGCGCGGCGCGGATCGCCGCCGCCACTGCTTCCGGGTCGTGGCCGTCGACATGAGGCACGACGTGCCAGCCATACGCCTCGAAGCGCTTGGGCGTGTCATCCGTGAACCAACCCTCCACCTTGCCGTCGATCGATATGCCATTGTCGTCGTAGACGGCGATGAGCTTGCCGAGGCCCAGCGTGCCGGCCAGCGAGCAGGCCTCGTGCGAAATGCCTTCCATCAGACAGCCGTCGCCGCAGAACACATACGTGTAGTGGTCGACGACGGGGAAGCCCGGGCGATTGAAGTGCGCAGCCAGCATCCGCTCCGCGAGCGCCATTCCCACCGCGTTGGCGAGCCCCTGGCCGAGAGGTCCGGTGGTGGTCTCGATGCCGAGTGCCGGCTCGTGCTCCGGATGGCCGGCGGTGTGACTTCCGAGCTGACGGAAGTTCTTGATTTCCTCCAGCGACAGCGGGTAGCCGGTGAGGTGGAGAAGCGAATAGAGCAGCATGGAGCCGTGGCCGTTCGAGAGCAGGAAGCGGTCGCGGTCGAGCCACTGCGGATTGCCGGGGTTGTGCTTGAGGAAGTCGCCCCAGAGCACCTGGGCGATATCCGCCATGCCCATCGGCATCCCGGGGTGTCCGGAATTGGCACGCTGCACGGCGTCCATCGAGAGAGCGCGGATGCAGTTGGCGAGCTCGCGGCGTGTAGTCATACGGCCCTTTGCGCGGCCCGGGGCGTCCATGAAGCCGCCGAGCGCGATCTTCACAGCCCTGAGTTCCGCCTTGTGTGTGACGACGAGATGTCCCGGAGAGCCCGGAAACGGAAACGGCGCGCATTGTCCATCAGACGCCGCTCGTGCTCAATCGCGTCGTGGGGAGTAATGCCCGTACGGCGGCGGCGCTGCGCCGGGCGCGCAGCATCTCTGCCTTGCTGCGGCGCACGTTCGTCCCAGCATGTGAAAAGCACGCTCATCCTCTGAGATCGACCTCTGCGCCCGCGTCGCGCAGAAACCGGTCGAGCCGGGGGCGTCGCGTACACCCGACAACCCGCTTATGTTCGGTTGGCCGCCATCACACTTTGCGACTTCACCCGGGCCGTCCCGGCGCCGGCGCGGGTCCGTGCCCGGGGCGCGCGAACCAGTTCACTGCAGGCTCGCCGGGGCTCTCTGATACGCTTTGCCGATGAGCGTCGTGCGTCTCACTCATCTCACGGATCCGCACCTCTACGGCAGCGAGAGCGAGCTGCTGCGCGGAATTGCGACACTGCCGTCGCTCGAAGCAACGCTGGCGCGTGCTCAGCAGCGCGACTGGCCACCGGATGCGGTGCTGGTCACGGGCGATCTCGTGCAGGACGATCCGGGGGGATACGTCCACTTCCGGCGTCTGCTCGGGTCGCTGCGGCTGCCCGTGCTGTGTCTGCCGGGCAATCACGACGATCCGGACGCCATGCGCCGCGAGCTCGGCTGTTCGCCATTCGTCATTGGAGGGACCGTCGATCTCGGGCTCTGGCGCATCGTGCTGCTCGACAGCACAATCCCCGGTTCGGCCGCCGGACGCATGAGCGCCGAGGCGCTCGCCGGACTGCAAGCGGCGCTTGCCGGCGCGCCACAACGGCATGCGCTCGTCTGTCTGCATCATCACCCGGTAGCGCTGGACAGCCATTGGCTCGACCGCGTCGGCTTGCAGAATGCGGACGAGTTTCTCGAGGTCATCGACAGGCATCCCAACGTCCGCGGGATCGTTTGGGGCCATGTGCACCAGAGCTACGACGCGCTGCGCAAGGGGGTCCGACTGCTCGCAACTCCCTCCACCTGCGCGCAGTTCCTGCCGCGCTCGGAGCAGTTCGCAATCGATCGCGCTCCGCCCGCCTATCGGACGCTCGAGCTCAAGGCGGACGGCTCAATCCTGACCGAGGTCATCTGGATCGAAGGCGGAGCCGACAGCTCGAAGTCGGCCTGGGCCGCGGCCTGACCGGCTTCTTCGGCCTCGCCCGGGGCCACCGCCCTCACCTCGCTCAGCCTGCACCAGGCCTCGAACACCGAATCGACGGTGATCTGCTCCGCCCGCTCGAGCTGTGGCGGACCGCCCATCGGCACCACCGGCGAGCCGGCGCTGCGCGGCAGCCAGACTCCTGCCGGCTGCGTGCCATAGAGAACGATCAGCGGCACCCCGAGCGCCGCGGCGGCGTGCGCGGGGCCGGAATCCGCGGCGATCATGCTGTGGGCGATCTCGCATAGGGCAAAGAGCGGACGCAACCCGGTGCGGACCGGGGTGACGCACGGCAGCGCCACGGCGGCGCAGATCGACGCGAGGAGCGGCATCTCCGGCGCGGCGCCCCGGACCAGGATCATCGCATCGGGCATGCGCGCGTGGAGCCTGCGCAGCAGCTCCGCCCATCGCTCCCGCGGCCAGGCCTTGTCGTCGCGCCCGCGCCAGTTACGCAGCCGTCGGCGCCCCATGGTGCGGTGATTGCCCGGTTGTACCAGGATGAGCGGCTCACCTCGAAAGCCGCGGGAGCGCAGCCAGGCATCGCGCTCGGCCCGCTCGGGCGCCAACACCCCGAGCCTCGGTGACCACGTCCGGGCGGCCGGCTGCGGATAGTCGGCCTCGCTGAGCGCCGGAGGCGTCCGCTGCGCGAACCGCAGCAGCGCATCGAGCCAGAGCTGCCCGGTCCCGGGCGCCTCGTCGATGAAGACACAGCGGCGCGGGTCGATGCCGCCCAACGACAGCAATCTGCGCACTCGGCTCACCTGGCCGCGATGATGCTCGAAGACGTAGACCGGGCCCGGCGCGCTCGCGCGCAGCGCACGCAGAATCGAGGGCCACGCGAGGCCGAGAAGGAAAGGCGACTTGCGCGGCAGCGACCAGCACTCCGCCACCTCGGCCAGGCCGACGTACACGTCAGGCGCCCAGGAGTCCGCTCCGACTACGTAACATGGCCGCCCGTAGCGCGCATGCAGCAACCGCAGCGCCGCCGTCAGCATGACCATATCGCCGATACGGCCAAGCTTGACGGCGAACGGATGCAACGGTTGGCCCGCCATGACGCCATGTTAGTCCGAAAATCATTGCGCCAACACCGCCTGCCAGCGTTGCTTCACCGCGGAGAGGGTGAAACGCGGATCGGGGCCGGTCACCGGGCGCGCCCCCGCCCGCCAGGCTCGGACGCGCTCGACATAGATGTCGAAAAGTCCCAGCCCAGCTGCCGCTCGCGCCGGCCCGCGGCGCCACTCGGTCCGACAGCCGCCCAGCAACCCCTCGTAGATGCGCTTCGCTGCGGTCACCGGCAACACCTGCGCCGGATCGCCCAGGACTTCCAGCGCGGCGCCGCAATCATGGGTGAGGACCGGTGTGCCGAGCGCCTTCGATTCGGCAAACACCAGACCGAAGGTCTCGGGGATGATGAAGTTGGGAAAGAAGGTGCAGAGCGCCGTGCGCACCTCGGCATGCATGCGCTGCTGCGGCTGGGCACCCAGGTATTCGACACCCTCGACCCTCGCGCCATCGCCCGCCTTGTAGCCCGGATTGCCGACGACGAGCCGCGCGTCGGGCATCGCTCTTCTGACGGCTCGGAACGCATCCAGCGTGAACCTCAGTCCTTTGTTGGGAGACGACAGGAAGACGAGCTTGCGGTCATCGACGGGCGAGCCGTCCGGCCGCAGATCGTCATCCACGGGGTTGTAGATGGTGCAGGCGGAAACGCGGTCATCCACACCCATCCAACGCAGCGCCGCCTCGACCGCGTGACGCTGCGTGTCCGAAACGCAGATCACTTTCACGGCGAGCTCGCACATGACTTTGGCGTCCGCCGCGATTCTGCGCGCGCGCTTGGAGCGCGGCCTCACCCGATCGTGCAGCCAGAGGTGGACGCGGGCGTTGGGATAGAGCTCCCGCATGGCCGGGAGGGCGGACGAATCCCGGTTGACGATCACATGGGTGATGGCCGGATCACGCCGCGGCGGCACATAGCGGCCGGAGGCGGTCGCGCGGTTGTGCTGAGCGACGAGCGCTCCGAGGGCATCGGCAACACGCACCACGGTCGCCTCGGTGCCTCCCATCGCCTGGCGCCGCAGCGTCTCACTGTCGTACGGTCGGTCGCAGACGGGATCGAAGAAGAGAATCGCGCTCATGGCGGTCATGATTGCGCATGAGGTATAACCCGGGCAAATGAGACTGCTGTTCGCCGAATCCAGCACACGCGGCTACGGGACCGAGCAGCACATGGCCGCTCTGGCGTCTGCCATGGCGCGGCGGGGACACGACGTACGTTGTCTCGTGATCGGCGGCAGCCCGGTCGCAAAGCTGCTGCGAGAGGCGCAGGTCTCGATGGTGTGCGTGCGTCCCGGACGGACGCGGGGCGTGCGCATCGCCATGGCGTTACTGCACCTGGCATTGCGACAGCGGCCGGACTGGACGGTTTCCAACGACCCGCGCTTTTACCGGATGCTCGTCGCTGTCCGCGGGGTCACCGGCGCGCGCGTTGCGCTCTTCCGGCATTGGCACGATGCGCCGGCGAAGAGCGGAACCCGCGAGCTCCTGTCCCGGCGCGCCGACCGCTTCATCCTGGTGTCGCGATCTCAGTGCGAGGACTACGAGCGGCAGGGAATGAGCGTGAAACACGCCTCCGTTCTGTACAACCCGATAGACACCGGGCGTTTCCGGCCGTCGGCGACCTTGCGGGCGGGCACCCGGGCGCGGCTCGGCCTCGGCGAGTCGGACGTCGTCGTCGGTTATGTCGGCAGGATCATTGCGGCGAAGGGCATCTTCACGCTGCTCGACGCCGCCCGGCATTTTCTTGCGGCCGAGCCGTCCGCGCGCATGTTGTGGGTGGGCGATGGCGAGGACTGCGCGACATTGCGCGCGCGGATCGCGGCATCACCGGACGCCAGCCGACATTGCTTCCTCGGCTGGGAACCCGACGTGACCGCCCTCTACCCGGCGCTGGACGTTCTGGCCGTGCCCTCCCTCTACCCAGAGCCCTTCGGGCGCGTCTCGGTCGAGGCCCAGGCGGCCGGGGTTGCGGTGGTATCGAGCCTGGCCGGCGGACTGCCGGAGACGTTCGTGCCCGGCCGCACCGGTATCGGAGTCGAGCCGGGCGACACCGAGGGGCTCGCGAGCGCGGTGCTCGAGCTCCTTCACGATCCCGGTCGGCGGCGGATCATGGGAGCCGCGGGCCGCGAATGGGCGTGCGCACGATTCTCGCTCGAGCGCATCGGCCGGGATTTCGAGAGTCTGCTCGCCCGACCCTAACGGGCGGAGACGGCTGCCGCGGCCGCCCGCGCGCCGATCAGATAGTAGTTGCCGCGGTATATCGGGCATTCGGCGTGGTGCCAATCGAATGCCGGCAGGGAGGTTTCCAGCGACTTGAAATAGCGCACGTTGTCGTGCTCGCCGAAACTGCCCTGATAAGCGCACAGAACATGGGTGAAGCCGGCGAGCACCGGCGCGATCCGCTCGCGCACCGTGAGCGGAGTCTCGCTCAAGGACCACGTCGCGACGAAGAGCGAAGGCTGATGCTCCGCGCAGTGCCGGCCCACCACGGCGGGCGCCGCCTCCTCCCCGGAGATCAGCCACTCCAGGTTGCCGGGCGGATGAGCGCCCGGCCCGGTCGGAAAGACGTTGCGCAGATAGAAGCGCTGCAAGGCGCACATGACCGGGAGGTCCCAGATGACATAGCGCTCCCGGTAGCCGAGATTGCGCAGCAGCCGGAAGAAGCTGCCGTATCCGGCGCCGAAATCCACCACCAGACGAAGCGCCGACGGATCGACATCGGTGGCTTCCAGCAGCCGCGCCAGGTGATAGCCGTGCTGAACGAGCAACGGACTGCTCAGCGGATAATGCGGATTGACCAGCGGCCTGCCGACCGGCGATTCCGTGAGTGCCCGCTGCAGGTCCGCGGAGAACCGCTTCGATGCCAGCAGGTAGCGCAGGTAATCGCGTGAGCGGCCGCGGATGCGGGGATGGACGGTCTTCGCCACCGGCGGAAGGCGCAGAAAATCGTCCGCTCCGCCCTCCCTCAGCGCGCGAGTGATGTCCGCCGCGAGCCCCGCCCATTCGCCCGTCACCGATTGGCGGGAGAGCGCGGCCTCGAGCTCTGCCAGGAGCTCCCGCGCATGCAGCAGCCTCGGCGGCGGGTATTCGCCGAGGAGCTTGGCCGCCATGCGCCGCAGCGCGGTCGCGATCTCGACTTTCAGCGAGCTCAATGCGTTCCTCCCGCCCGATGGGGCTCGTGATCCGATCCGGCGCGATCCGTCGGCCGACGCTGGAGCAATCGGGACCAGGCCTCGAGCACCACCGGCTCCGGAATCTCCTCCAGACGGTTGGCCGCGGGCGGGCCGCCGACCGCGATCACCGGCGAGCCCACGGCGCTGCGCGGCTGCCATACCCGTGACGGGTAGGCGCCGAAGAGGACGACGAGGGGCAGTCCAACCGCCGCCGCGGCATGGGCGGGTCCGGTATCCACGGAAATCATGCTGTGCGAGAGCGCGCACAGCGCAAAGAGCCGCGTCAGGGGCAGCACGGCCACCACCGCTTGCGGCAGACTCGTCTCCCGCCGAATCCATTCCAGAAAGCCTTCTTCCTGCGGCGCGCCGACCAGCACGATCAGGGCCTCCGGCATCCGCTCGTGGACGTGCCGCAAGAGCGCGGCCCAACGGTCCACGGGCCACGCCTTGTGATCGTCGGGCGATACGCGCGGCCGCGCGCCGCCCCGCATGGTGCGCTGATTCCCCGGTTGCACCAGCACCAGAGGCTGCCCGAGCCAACCTCTCTGCGCGAGCCATGCCTCGCATTCCGCCCGCCCCTCGGACGTGATGGCGAGGCTCGGCGCGCAGCGCGGCGCCGGCTCAGGCCACGGGAAGTCCGCGTCCCGCAATGCCGCCGGCGTGCACTTGCCCAGTGCCACGAGCCGGTCCACCCAGTGCTCCGGTGCGTCCCCGCCGGCAGCCGCCAGCACGTCCTCCATGAAGATGCAGCGGCTGGCCGTCGTGCCGCTCAGGCGCAGCAGGCGCCGGATGCGCCGGAGCTTGCCGGGGAAGGTCTCGCAGACATAGACCGGCGCGGCAGGGTCGGCGCGCAGAGCGCGCCGTGCCCGCCACCATGCGCCGTCCAGAAAGAATGCCCTATGCCGGCCGAGACAAATGACATCGGCGACATCGCGGTGCGACCCGTAGATCTGCGAGGTCCATTCACCCGCGCCTATGATCCGGCACGGACGCCCGAACCGGCGGTGCAGGATCTCGAGCAGCGCGCTCAGCATGATCATGTCGCCCACTCTGCCGAACCAGATGACGACCGGATGTGAAGGGACTTGAGACACGGGTGGGGAGAGCGGATTGCGCCGCGATCTTCGACTCATCTGGAGCGGCGTTGCGCCCTCTTGCGCGCCAGTATACCGCCGTGTGCGATGCGCAGGCGCGGCGCTTCGGAGACGCCGGTGAAGCCGCCGCGCGTCGTGCGTTGCTGCGCAGTGATCAGTCCCAGCTTCTCGAGGCGCGCCTCGATCGCGCGCAGCGTGCGTCCGTGCTTGCGCGCGATGGCCACCGGCGAGTCGCCGCTCTTGAAGGCGGTGACGAGCCTGCTTTCCTCCTCTGTCGTCCATGCCTGGCCGACATTGTCAGGAAGCTGCGCGCGCCGGCGCGTGCGGGCGGCCGACTGCTCCAGCGCGGAGAGCCCGGCCAGCAACGCGCGCAGCACGTCGGCGTGTTGCAGCACCGTCTCGTGCGGCAGCTCCTCACCCGTGGCGGGATCGATCCCCTGGATGAGCGACTGCAATATCTGTCTTGCCCTGGTCTGCGTCATGACGATCTCCGCTGGCGGGGGTGACTGGCGGCCATTGTCTGCGGCCCGCGGCGGGCGCCACCAGAGCGACAGGTTGCGCGTTCGCGTCGATTTGCGGCATTTGTGGAGGATTTGCGCCCAGAGGCGGATTACCCGTACATTGCGCGCCCCCTCGGGAAATTGGTCGGCATGCGCGCTTTCGCCTGGTTTCTGCTGTTGATCGCGCTGAGCCTTGCGGCGATGGCAGCGCTCACCTATCCGGCGTGGCTGCTGCTGCACCCGCATTTCGACTTCCCGTTCCATCGCATCGGGGAACGGATCGGGATGCTGGCCTTTCTCCTGGGATTTTTACTGGTGGCACGCCGGCTGCGGCTCGCGGATCGCGCCAGCCTCGGGTTCGGCGCGCCGCGCCGCGTCTTCCTGCGCGAGCTCGGCATCGGGCTCGGGCTCGGCGTGCTCACCATGGCGGCCGTGGCGGCCTCCATGGCTGCGCTGGGCCTGCTCGACTTCCGCAAGGCGGCGGGCTACGGCGCTGGAGCGCTCGCGGCGCTCATCGCCAAGCGCCTCGCGAGCGGCCTTGCCGTCGCCCTCATCGAGGAGACCGCGCTGCGCGGCGCGATGTACACCGGCATTCAGCGGGAGTCGGGCGCCGTCACTGCAATCGTGCTGACCTCTCTGGTCTACGCATGGACACACTTCCTCGGCAGCTACCACATCCCGCCCTCGCAGGTGTCCGCCTCGAGCGGTGTGGCGCTTCTTCACGGCACGCTGCGATCCTTCGATCATCCTCTCGGGGTTGCCGACGCCTTTCTCTGTCTGAGCGCGGTGGGCGTGGTGCTGGCGCTCGTCCGCTCGATCACCGGCAACATCGCGGCGGGAATGGGACTGCACGCCGGCTGGGTCTGGGTGATGTTGGTGGTGCACGGTCTCTCGCAACCGGACCGCGCCTCTCCTCTCGCCTTTCTCCTCAGCCGTCACGACGGCTTCACGGGCTGGCTGGTTCTCGGATGGACCGTGGTGTTGGGCCTCGGCCTCTCGCGGTTCTACGTCCGGCGGCGCGGCGCCTCCCGGGACGCCTCCTTGCGCACTAGCGGGTCTCAAGGGGAACGGCCCCTCTGAGCTCCGCCAGGAGCTTGCCGTGCAGCCCGCCAAATCCGCCGTTGCTCATGATGAGGGCGTGGTCACCGGACCGGAGGCTCTGCGCCAGATCCCGCGCCAGTACCGTCACGTCGTTGCGTCCGTGACCTCGTGCGCCCAGCGAGGCGAGAACGCCGGCCGGATCCCAGCCCAGGTCGGCAGGCGTGTACAACCAGACTTCGTCCGCACCGGCCAGGGAGCCCGCGAGCGAGTCCCGATGAACGCCCATGCGCATGGTGTTGGAACGGGGCTCCAGGACGGCGATGATCCGCGCCGATCCGACGCGCCGCCGCAATCCATCGACGGTGGTCGCGATCGCCGTCGGATGATGAGCGAAGTCGTCGTACACACGCACGCCGTTCACCTCACCTCGAAGCTGCATGCGGCGGGCGACGCCGCCAAACGAGTGCAGAGCTTCGATCGAGCGTTCGATCGTGACGCCGGCGTGCCGCGCCGCCGCGATCGCCGCCAGCGCGTTCTCCATGTTGTGTGCGCCGATCAGGCCCCATTGCACCGTACCGCGCGGGCGGCCGAGCTCGAGAACCTCGAAGCAGGAGAAGTCCTCTACGCCGCCGGCGGCGCGACCGGTCCAGTGCGCCTCCGGGGCAGAATGGCCGGCGAATCCCTCCAGCGGCGTCCAGCACCCCATGGCGAGCGTCTCCTTGAGACGCTCATCCGCGGCGTTCCACAGAATGCGTCCGCCGCCCGGCACGGTCCTCACCAAGTGGTGAAATTGCCGCTCGATCGCGGCCACGTCCGGATAGATATCCGCATGGTCGTACTCGAGATTGTTCAGGATGAGCGTGCGCGGCCGGTAATGGACGAATTTCGCGCGCTTGTCGAAGAAGGCCG
The DNA here is from genome assembly GCA_035545455.1 of Steroidobacteraceae bacterium. Lineage (GTDB taxonomy): Bacteria > Pseudomonadota > Gammaproteobacteria > Steroidobacterales > Steroidobacteraceae > 13-2-20CM-66-19. The sequence continues at coordinate 1,986 of DASZYK010000295.1, read as the reverse complement.
TGTCGTATTCGTCCGCCTCGATGACGAAGAATGGCGCGGCTCCGAGGCGCGCGCTGGTCTCGAAATTCGCGGGAACGCCGCCGATCAGGAATCCGGGCTCGAGCCCCGCGTGCTCGAGAATCCAGGCGAGGAGCGACGAGGTGGTGGTCTTGCCGTGGGTGCCCGCCACCGCGAGCACCCAACGGTCGCGCAGCACTTCGCGCGACAGCCACTCCGGGCCCGACGCATAGGGAATCCCGCGATCGAGCAGCGCCTCGATGACGGGTTGTCCGCGCGTCATGACGTTGCCCACGACAACCACATCGGGCGTCGGATCGAGCTGTGCGGCGTCATAGCCTTCGATGAGCTCTATGCCGAGCGCCTCGAGCTGCGTGCTCATCGGCGGATAGACGTTGCGGTCGGACCCGGTGACGCGGTGACCGGCGGCACGCGCAATGGCGGCGATGCCTCCCATGAAGGTCCCGCATACTCCCAATATGTGAACGTGCATAATGCGTGCGGATTGTACAGATCATCCCCTACGCTGTTGCAGCACATCGCCGACACCGCCGACGCCCTCACCGATCTCGCCGCGCGCCTGGCGGCGCAGCGGAGCATCGGCCTCGACACCGAATTTCTGCGCGAGCGCACATACCGCGCGGAGCTATGCCTGCTGCAGGTGTCGGCCGCAGACGACGCCGTGTGTGTCGACCCGATTGCGGTGCCCGACCTCGGTGCCCTGGCGGGCCCGCTCGCGGCGGCTCCGGTCGTGAAAGTGATGCATGCCTCGCGCCAGGACCTCGAAGTCCTGCTGCCGGCCGTCGGGCTGGTGCGCCCCGTGTTTGATACGCAGATCGCGGCGGCGCTCGCCGGTTTCGCCGCGCAGGTCGGCTATGCCGAGCTCGCGCGCCGGCTGCTCGGCATCGAGCTGCCGAAGGCCCATACCCGCACCGACTGGTCGCGCCGCCCCCTGTCGGCGGAGCAGATCGAGTATGCCCTCGATGACGTGCGTCACCTGATACCGCTGAAACTCGAGCTCGAGGAGCGGCTCGACAAGCTGGGCCGACTGCCGTGGCTCGCGGAGGAGCTCGGCGGGCTCGCGGACGCGCGCAGCCTCGCCACGGACCCGGAAGAGGCGTGGCGGCGTCTGAAGGGGCTGCGCGGCCTGGACCCCGGACGGGAGCGGCTGGCGCGTGGATTGGCCGCCTGGCGGGAGCGCCGGGCCATGGAGCGCAATCGCCCGCGCGGATGGATCCTCGACGATGCGGCGCTGCGGGAAGTCATCCTTCGCGTGCCCCGGACAGTACCGGCATTGGAGGCGATCGCGGCAATGCCGGCAGGCGTGGTGCGCCATTGCGCAGCGGAGCTGCTGGCCTGCGTCGCGGCGGCGGAGATACCCGATCCCGCGCCGGCGCTCGACATGCGGCAGCGGCCCGATCCGGTGAAGAGCGCTCTCGTGAAGAAGCTCGCGGCGGTGAATCAGGCGATGGCGACCGAGCTGGGCGTCAGCCCCGAGGTGCTCGCCACACGGCGCGATCTCGAGCGGCTCGCGGATGGGAGCGAGGACATCGCGGCGCTGCGGGGCTGGCGGCGGGCGGTGATCGGCGAGACGCTGCTCGAAGCGGTTTGACCTCGCTCCGCGGGCGCGGCCGCGCGCACCGGTCGCGAGTCGTTGCTCAGCGCCGCGCGAGCGCCTCTTCCAGACGCTGCTCGACCTCGGCGACCGGGCCTTCTGCGTTGATCGTGCGGAGCAGGCCCTGCTGACGGTAGTAGTCCACCAGCGGGCGGGTCTGCTGCTCGTAGACCTTCAGACGCTCGGCGACCGTGGCCTCATTGTCGTCCGGACGCTGATAGAGGCGATGGGGCTTGCCGGTCTTTGGACACGTCTGCCGCTCCGCCTCGCCGGCCGGCGAGGTGAGCAGATTGACGACGCTGCCGCAATCGGCGCAGGTCCGCCGGCCCGCGATGCGGCGCGACAGCTCGCCGTAGTCGACCTCCATCTGCACG
>DASZYK010000294.1:0-8685 GCA_035545455.1 Steroidobacteraceae bacterium | reverse complement strand
TACGCCATGAACTGTCCGCCGTGCGTCTCGGCCATCACCTTCGTCAAGGCCGCCGTCAGCGTCGTCTTCCCGTGGTCCACGTGCCCGATCGTCCCCACGTTCACATGAGGCTTGGTACGCTCGAATTTCTCTTTGGACATGACTGCTTGCTACCTGGTGAATCTCACTTCTTGATGATGCCGTCCGCGATGTTGGGCGGCACCTCGGTGTATTTGCTGAATTCCATCGTGAAGGTCGCGCGGCCCTGGCTCATGGAGCGCACGGTCGTCGCATACCCGAACATTTCCGAAAGCGGCACTTCGGCATTGATGCCCTTGCCGGAAGGCGTCTCGTCCATGCCCAGGATCTGCCCGCGCCGGCGGTTGAGGTCGCCGATCACATCGCCCGAGTACTCCTCCGGGGTGACCACCTCGACCTTCATGATCGGCTCGAGCAGCACCGGCTTCGCGCGCCGGAAGCCTTCCTTGAAGCCCATGGAGCCCGCGATCTTGAACGCCATCTCGCTCGAGTCGACATCGTGGTACGAGCCGTCGAACAGGGTGATCTTGACGTCCACGACCGGGTAGCCGGCGATGACGCCGGTCTGACAGGCCTCCTGGATACCCTTGTCCACCGCCGGGATGTATTCCTTCGGGATGGAGCCGCCGACGATGCCGTTGACGAAGGTGTAGCCCTTGCCGACCTCGTTGGGCTCGAGCTTCAGCCACACGTGGCCGTATTGGCCGCGGCCGCCCGACTGGCGGACGAACTTGCCTTCCTGCTCCACCGCGCCGCGGATGGTCTCGCGGTAGGCGACCTGCGGCTTGCCGACATTCGCCTCCACCTTGAACTCGCGCTTCATGCGGTCGACGATGATCTCGAGGTGCAGCTCGCCCATGCCCGAGATGATCGTCTGTCCCGACTCCTGGTCGGTGTGGACGCGGAAGGACGGATCCTCCTTCGCGAGACGCTGCAGCGCGAGACCCATCTTCTCCTGGTCGGCCTTGGTCTTCGGCTCCACCGCGACGGAGATCACCGGATCCGGGAACTCCATCTTCTCGAGGGTGATGACCTTCTCGAGATCGCAGAGCGTGTCGCCCGTGATGACATCCTTGAGGCCCACGGCCGACGCGATGTCGCCCGCGCGCACTTCCTTGATCTCGTGGCGCTCGTTGGCGTGCATCTGCAGCAGTCGCCCGATGCGCTCCTTCTTGGATTTCGTCGGCACATACACCGTGTCCCCGGAGTTCAGCACACCGGAGTAGACACGGAAGAACGTCAGATTGCCGACGAACGGGTCGTTGAGCAGCTTGAAGGCGAGAGCGGAGAACGGCTCCTCGTCGCTCGCCTTGCGTGTGTCGGGCTCGCCGTCGGGACCGAGGCCCTTGACGTCCGGCATCTCGATGGGCGACGGCATGTACTCGATGATCGCATCGAGCAGCGCCTGCACGCCCTTGTTCTTGAATGCCGAGCCGCACAGGCACAGCACGATCTCGTTGCGCAGCGAGCGCTCGCGCAGGCCCCTGCGCACCTCGTCGTCGGTGAGCGCCTCGCCCTCGAGATACTTGTGCATGAGCGCATCGTTGGCCTCGGCCGCGGCCTCGATCATCTTCGACCGGTACTCCTCGGCCTGATCCTCGAGATCCGCCGGGATGTCGCGGTACTCGAAACGCATGCCCTGCGTCTCCATGTCCCAGTAGATCGCCTTCATGCGGACGAGGTCGACGACGCCCTCGAACCTGTCCTCGGCGCCGATCGGGACCTGGATGGGCACCGGGTTGGCGCGCAGCCGGGCTCGGATCATGTCGACGACGCGCAGAAAGTTGGCGCCGGCGCGGTCCATCTTGTTGACGAAGGCGAGGCGCGGCACCTGGTACTTGTTCATCTGGCGCCAGACCGTCTCGGACTGCGGCTGCACGCCGGCCACGGAATCGAACAGCGCCACGGCGGAATCGAGCACGCGCAGCGACCGCTCCACCTCGATGGTGAAGTCGACATGGCCCGGCGTGTCGATGATGTTGATCCGGTGCTCGGGGAAGCTGTTGTCCATTCCCTTCCAGAAGCAGGTGGTGGCCGCGGCGGTGATGGTGATGCCGCGCTCCTGCTCCTGCTCCATGTAGTCCATGACGGCCGCGCCGTCGTGAACCTCGCCGATCTTGTGCGAGACGCCGGTGTAGAAGAGGATGCGCTCGGTCGTGGTCGTCTTCCCCGCGTCGATGTGTGCGGAGATGCCGATGTTCCGATAACGCTCAATGGGCGTCGCGCGTGCCACTGTCAACTATCCTCTTCAGGGCCTTCCAGCCGCGTGGGCGGCGGGCTGCTACCAGCGATAGTGCGCGAAGGCCTTGTTGGCCTCTGCCATACGATGGGTGTCCTCGCGCTTCCTGACGGCGGCGCCGCGGTTCTCGGCGGCGTCCATCAGCTCATGGGCGAGGCGAAACGCCATGGACTTCTCGCTGCGGTCGCGGGCAGCCTCGATGACCCAGCGCATGGCCAGTGTCTGGCGGCGCGTGGCCCGGACTTCAACCGGCACCTGGTACGTCGCGCCGCCGACCCGGCGCGACTTGACTTCCACGACCGGCTTGACGTTGTCGAGCGCGGTGGAGAGCAGCTCGATCGCTTCCGGGCCCTTCCTGCCGGTCTTCTCCGCGATGCGGTCTATCGCGCCGTAAATGATGCGCTCCGCAGCCGACTTCTTGCCGTCCTTCATGACGACGTTCATGAACTTGGCCAGCATCTCGCTGTTGAACTTCGGGTCCGGCAGGATGGTGCGGACCGGCGCCTGGGCTCGACGGGACATAGGCTGATGCCTCTTACTTCTTGGGGCGCTTCGCGCCGTACTTGGAGCGACCCTGCTTGCGCTCGCCCACTCCAGCGCAGTCCAGCGTCCCGCGCACGGTGTGATAGCGGACGCCGGGGAGGTCCTTCACGCGGCCTCCTCGGATGAGCACCACCGAGTGCTCCTGCAGGTTGTGCCCTTCGCCACCAATGTAGCTGGTGACTTCATATCCGTTCGTCAGCCGAACGCGGCAGACCTTCCGCAGAGCGGAATTGGGCTTCTTCGGCGTCGTGGTGTAGACGCGCGTGCAGACGCCGCGCTTCTGGGGCGAAGCCCCAAGAGCCGGCACCTTTGTCTTCTCTGCCTTCGTCCGGCGAGGTTGCCGGATGAGCTGACCCGTGGTCGCCATGCTGTCTCCAAGATCCTGCGTTCGAGCGCACCGGGCATCCCGAGTCCTTCAGAGACGCTTGTGCGGTGAGCGGCTGGAAGAAAGACCGGGCCGCCTGCTGCTCGCTCGGCGGCCCGATGTCTGTATCGCTATTTCCGGTGCCGGCGTGAATCAGGTCCGGACCGAGAAAGGCCGGCGATTCTAGGTAGGGGGGCGGGGAGTGTCAACCGTGAGCGGCTTCCCGTTCTCGGGCCTCCCTTCACGGCCGAGATTGCGCCCCAGCAGAATCCCTGCGACGATGGTGCGCAATCCGTCCAATGACCCACCCCGCGGCAGGAAGCCGCTCCTCATTCTAGTGTCCAGAGCTCTCGCTCCGCGCCTGGGTGATGATCGCTGCCCGGCCAGGCTCACTGCCTGGGCGCTGCTGCTGGGCTTCTGCCTTTCCCTGCCCTCCGCGGCTGGGGCTGCGGCCGGCGGAACCTCGCTCGAGTTGAGCACCCTGGTGAGCCACGGACCCGCGCCCTCCGCCGCCGACGTGGCGAGCGGGGCGCTCGACGGGCAATTCGCGGCGGCGCCCGCGACAGCTCTGCGTCAGACTCCCGGCGTTCAGTGGGTCCGCCTGCGGTCCGCCCGGACCGTCGCGGCCGCGGCGGTTCCGGTGATCATGGCACGGTCCGGCAGCGACCTGCGGATCGAGATCTATCCCCGCAGCGCCGCGGGCGCAACGGCTCCCCTCGTCCGGGCGGCGGTTCTGCCGGCATTTGGAGGAACCCGGGAAGCGGCATTCCTCGTCCGGGGTGACGGGTTGCGGCCGGGCCAGGTCTTCTATGCCCGCATCCAGGCGGATGCCGCGGCGCCCGACAGGGTGCATTTCGCGGCCGGCACCCTGAGTGACGCGCTGACACGTGGGGGCCGCCATGCGCTGATGATCTCCCTGGCCTGCGGCGCCCTGGCCGCCCTGGCGCTCGCGACCGCGGCGATGTGGCTCGTACTCTCGGACGAGCTCTTCATCCTCTACGCCGCCATGACCGGCCTGCAGGCGCTCTATCTCGCCTACTTCTCGGGAGAAGGCTTTCGCTGGCCCCTGCTCGCCGCCGGCAGCGCGCTCGTGCCCTACGCCTGGAACGTGCCGGTGGCGCTGAGTGGCGCCATGGCCGGGCTCTTTGCGCGGGAAATCGCGGACCTGCGCCACACCTCCCCGCGCCTGTATCGGGCGTTCGGCTGGCTCGCCGCGGCATTCGCGGCGCTCGCCGTGGCGAATGCCGGTCGACTGGTGGGCCTGGGATCTCTGGTGGTCGGCATCGGCAATCTGATGTTCCTCGGCGCGGGCGTTTTCGTGCTGGTGGTCGCTTTTCTCGCCTGGCGGCGCGGCAATCGGGCAGCGGGCTGGTTTCTCTTCGCGTGGGTGCTGCTCGAGACCTTCGCGATCGTCACCTCGGCACGGCTCCTCTTCACCCGCGCCGCGAGTGACGAGGCACTCTTCTATTACGGCCTGCCGGGGTCGATGGTGGCCTCCGCCATCCTGACCTCGCTGGGGGTTGCGGATCGCCTGCGCCAGCAGCGCCACGCCCTGACAGAGGCGGAGCGTCACGCGAAAACGGACCCTCTCACAGGCGTCTTGAACCGCCGTTCGCTGCTGGAACAGCTCGAGGCCGCCTGCCGCGATGCGCGCGCGAACGGCCTGCCCGTGGCCGTGCTCTTCCTCGATCTCGACTTCTTCAAATCGATCAATGACTCCTACGGACACGCGGCGGGCGACGCTTGCCTCGCTGCGGTGATCCGTCCGATCCAGGCGGAGCTGCGCCAATCCGACATCATCGGCCGCTACGGCGGAGAAGAGTTCATCGTGGTGCTGAGCGGCGCCGATGCGGCCGCGGCGGAGCCGATCGCCGAGCGCATCCGCCAGCGGGTGGCGGAGGTGCGTGTCGACGGGTACGGCGCCGCCATCCAGCTGACCTGCAGCATCGGAGTGGCGAGCAGCAACCCGCTCGGTGTCTGGGGAGAGGCGCTGATCGCGCAGGCCGACACCGCCGTGTACGCCGCCAAGCGCCTCGGCCGCAACCGGGTGCAGGTCGCGATCGCTCTGGCGGCGTAGCCTGACGGCACAACATTGTTGTAGGCTTCCCACCGCTCGCGTCGAAACACGCCGTGCGTCACGGCGCGGGCGCGTCGATCGTGCTCTGCTAGCTCCAACCCTGCGTCGATCGCGGAGAACACTGAAAAATGGGGACCCGTTTCCTGGCGAAGTTGGCCGCGGGGCATGGCAAGCGCCCTCGGCTGCCGTCACTCGCGTGGGCTTGCCTGCTTCTGACCGCCTCGGCCGCCTGCGCCGCCGCGCCCGCTCACCTGGCCTCGATCTCCCGCTACCACCACCATCATCACGTGCATCGCCGCCACCGCGCGGCCGCCCAGCCGAGCCTGCGCTCCAGTGAGGCGCTGGTGCTCGACGCCACCGATCACAAGGTGCTCTACGCCAGGCGGGCCGACGTGCCGGTTCCGATCGCCTCCATCACCAAGCTCATGACCACGCTGGTGGTCGCGGAGGCGGATCAGCCGCTCGATGAGCGGCTGCAGGTCACTTCGGCCGATCGGGCCCTCGGGCGCGGTGCCTACTCCCGGCTGGCCATCGGCACACGGCTCACCCGCGCGCAGCTCTTTCACCTCGCGCTGATGGCCTCGGAGAATCGGGCGGCCCACGCGCTGGCCCGCAACTATCCGGGCGGCCTCGCGGCCTGCATTCAGGCCATGAATGCCAAGGCGCGCGCGCTCGGCATGACTCACACGCAGTTCGTCGAGCCGACCGGCCTCTCGAGCCGCGACACCTCGACGCCCGACGACCTGGCAAAGCTCGTCATGGCGGCGGCCCGGAGCCCGGTCATCCGCAGGTACTCCACCAGCCGCGGCTACACCATCCGTTCCGGCCGGCGCATGGTCGCCTTCCACAACACCGATCTGCTGGTGGCGCGCCGGTCCTGGCACATCATCGTGCAGAAGACCGGCTTCACCGACGCGGCGGGCCATTGCCTGGTGATGCAGGCGGTCATCGATCACCGCACCGTCGTCATGGTGCTGCTCAACTCCTGGGGCAAGTACACGCGCGTGGCGGACGCGCGGCGCGTCAGGGAATGGATGGAAGCTCAGCTCGCCCGTCATGCCGTGCGGCAGGTGGCGAGCCGGGCGTAGCCTCTCCACGGCGGCTCAGTCGAAGCGCATCAGCTCCCCGCCGGTGACTCTCCTCAGGCGGCCGGCAATGCCGAGCGCCTGAAATGTCTTTGCGAGGTCGTCCTGCGACTGGGTGAAGTGCGCCCAGCCGTCGTGGTGCACGGGGACGATCACGGCGTCCTCGAACGCCGTTGCGGTTTCCACCGCATCATTCGTGCTCATGGTCAGATGAAAGGGCCCGCGCACCTGGGCTGCGCCTCCGAAGAGCACGACGACTCTCGGACGGTATCGGCGGGCGACCTCGCGCGTCCCATCGAACCAGACGGTGTCGCCGGTCACGTAGGCGAAGTCCGGGCCGCCATCCCCGGCGCGAATGACGAAGCCGGTCACCTCACCCGAGATCGGCTCGATGCCGGCGGGCCCGTGGCGGGCCGGCGTGGCAGTCACTTCCAGCCTCGACCCGCGTGGAGTCTCGATCGACCAGGTCTGCCACGGTCGCAGGCCGATCGCCCCGTGTCCCAGCCGCGCCGCCCCCGAGGCGGTGGTCAGCACGTGGCGGACCTCGCGCAACAGGGACCTGCCCGAGGTATCGAGGTTGTCCGGATGCTGATCGTGGCTCACGAGCGCCACGTCGATGGGCCCGAGCTGCCCGGGCGCCAGCGCGGGTCCCCGCGTCTTGTGAAGCGATACGGCGCCCGAGGCGTAATCGCCTCCTGGCGGGTCGAACGTGGGATCGGTGATGAAGCTCACGCCGTCGATCGACAGCACCGCGGTGGGTCCGCCGACGTAGGTGATCGCAAAATCGTGCTTTCCGCTGGCTGTGCTCATGGCTCGCTCCTCGGCAGAAGTGGCGGCAGCGTAGCGCTCCGCCCGCGCGTCCGGAAGTGGCATACTTGCCTCTGATGAGGTCATTCACGCCAAAGCGCGCACCCGCTCCTCTGCGCCTCGCGGTCCTGCTCGGGCCCGACTCCTCGATCGCGATGGCGCTGCTCTTCCGCGCCGTTTTCGAGCGTGCCAACCGGACTCTCGAGCGTCGACGCTACGCCGTCGAGCTCGTGAGCGCGCGCGCGTCCGGAGAGATTCCTATGGCGGATGTCGCAGTCAACGCCCGCCGCCCGCGCGGCCGCTACGACTACCTGGTCGTGACGCCCTACGATGGGATCGATGGCGCCTGGCGCCCCGATCCGGCGGATGTCGCACTGGTGCGCAGGCAGCACCGCCGCGGGGACATCGTCGCATCGGCCTGTCTCGGCGCACTCACTCTGGCCGAAGCAGGCGTGCTGGACGGAGTCGAGGCCACCACCCATTGGAGCTGGACCGCGCACGCGCGCAGCCGCCATCCCACCGTGGCGTGGAACACCCGCCGGATCGTGTGCGATCAGGGGCGCGTGATCACCGCCGGCGGTTACCTTGCGACGGTGGATCTCGCGCTGCACATCATTGCGGCAACGAGCTCGCGCGAGCTCGCCCGCACGCTCGCCCGGATGATGCTGGCCGACAGCGCACGCCAGAACCAGTCCGTCTATGCCCTGCGGCTGGCCGAGCCGGCTGCGGCGGAGGGAGAGCTGCGGCAGATCGACGCCTGGATCGAGAGCCGCCTGCGCTCCGCGCCGACGGCCGCCGAGATGGCGAGGCACTGCAACATGAGCCTGCGGTCATTCCATCGCAAATTCCGCGCGGCCTACGGCGTCACCCCGCGCAAGTACCTGCAGTTGAAACGCGTGGAGACAGTACGGCGGCTGCTTGGCGGGAGCCGGCGCAGCATCGAGCAGATCCTGGCGGAGGTCGGAGTCAGCGACGTGGCCTCGTTCCGCCGCATCTTCCAGCGCGAGCTCGGACACTCGCCGGCGGAGTTCCGCAGGAACGTCGCGCAGCCGTGAATCGCAGCCGGTCAGCGGCAGGCGTCCTCGCGCTGGCCGCCGCGCGGCAGCAGGATCGTCAGCTTCAGCTCCGGCCATTGCGCCACGCGCAGAGTGTATTGCCCGTAGGCGCACCGGCCGCGCTCCGGATGCTGGAATTTCCGGATGCCGCCCTCGCGGGACAGCACCTGCTGCGAGCGCCACGCGGCTTCGAAGGCGGAGCTTGCGGCGCAGAGCTCATGGACGAAGGCTTTGCGCACGGGGTCGTCGCGCCAGCCCGCCGTGTCCGCGCGGTATTCCGCGACCAGGCGACGCGCCCGCTCGGGCCAGTCCACGATGAATCCGGGCGCCCGCTCGTCGAGGAAGACGTACCGCAGGAGATTCCGCTCGATTTCATGCGTCGAGCTCGAGCCGCCGACCGCTTCGCCGCCGCCCAGCCAGTGGGCGAACAGCTCCGCGGCCGGACCGTTCCAGGCGATTGCGTCCCAGTGCCGGGCGAGGATGTAGGCGGGCGAGCC
>DASZYK010000293.1:0-8051 GCA_035545455.1 Steroidobacteraceae bacterium | reverse complement strand
CTGCGCCAATGCGTCGATCATTGCGTCCGAGAGCCCGCTGGCCATTCCCCACATGTAGGCGACCGCGTAGGGGTCGCCGCGCGTCTCGTCCTTGAACGACTTCAGCTGGCGGACGAGGTAGCCGGCGTGCTGTCCGGCGAGGCGCGGAAACATCGGGTTCTTGCTGTTGCCGTCGGGACCGTGACAGGTCCCGCAGACGCCGATCGCCATGTCCTTGGCCTGTTGCGCCACCGCGGCCTCCTCCTGTGCGCCGACGGGAGGGGCCGCCAGTGCGAATGCCAATGCCCCTGCAGCCATCAGTGGCGCGAGCCGAGCCGTGTGTCGATCATTGCTTTTCATGTGACCGGTCCTCAGTAGGCGAACCACAGCAGGAGGTACAACGTGTCGTTGTCGGAGGCATTGCGGCCGAGCCCGTCATAGTTGCTGCCGGACCCGTTGAACTTGGTGTAGTGGGTGTATTGCAGCGACAGCTTCACGTTTAGCCACGGCAGGTAATTCACTTCTCCCATTACACCTTTGGTGTCCGGCGAGCCGTTGGCGCTGGTCACCACGCCGGGCACGTCCGGCGCCGGCCCTGGATAGAGGCCGGCATCGGTGCTGCCGGTGGTCGAGAACCAGCCGAGCGTGCCTCCGACCTGGCGCCTGTAGTAGTAGGTCGCCCATAGCCTGCTCGTCGTGAGGTCGTCGGACGCATTGGCGACGGCGCCCGCCGCGTAGCTCGCATCGAGGCTCATTTTCTCGTGGATGCGAGTGCCTTCCACGGAGATGATGTGGTCCTCGCCGATGTACTGGTACTGGACGTCCTCCGCCACGTCGTTGAAGCGGTTGTCCGGACCCTGCAGCGGCGTGCCGAGGTCGCTGCCGGGCAGCAGCTTGAACTCGGCGCCGTACATCCCGACCTCCAGGCTGTTGGCGCCCCAGTCGTGCTCGTACGCCACCCGCCAGTAAGGCGCGCCTCCCTCGATGACGTTGTCAGCCGAGCCGTCGAGCGGGCCGGCGGCCCCGGTGAGGACGTCCGTCTGGCCCTGCTTCGCGGAGCGATACACCCCGGCCTCGACGTAGAGCGACTGGTTCCAGAAGGCGTAGGCGCTGAGGCCCGCCACGTCCTGCCCGAGCGTGCCGTCGATCTCGGTCGCGGCGAGCGGCGAGACGTTGGCGTTGCTCGACGCATACGGGAATCCGAAAGCCGGCGTGCTGTTCCACAGGTCCTGCACCGTCGGGTTGTTGTTGAGCGAGACGCCGTAGAGGAGGGTCTGCTTGTGCGGCAGGATCGTCATCCACGCGAAGCGCAGGTCGGTATTGTCGATCCCGATCGTGCCGGCGTCGTTCTCATAGGTGAGCTGCGAGAACATGCCGAAGTGCGGCGCGATCTTGCCCGCGTAGAAGAGGCTCAGCTGCTGCGGGAAGCCGGCGGTGCCCTTCTGGGTCAGCCCGGGGGCGGCCGGATTGCTCACGTCCGGCAGCCGGGTCTTGAGCTGTGTGTAGGAGACCTGCGCCATGATCGAGAGCGCCGGTGTCTTGGCGAGCTCCAGCATCTCCTGGCGTCTGCTGTTGACGGCCTGCACCTGCTTCAGGTTGTCGAGCACATAGCCGGCGGCCTTGAACATGCGGCCGAAGGGCGTGAGCTCCGGAAACACCGTGTGGCAGGCCGCGCACGCCATGCCGGTCTGCCGGGCGAAGCTCGGGACGGCCCATGCCGGCGCGGCGGCGCCGCAGAGCAGCAGCAGAGCGCATATTCCCGCCGGCGAGAACGGCCGGCCCAGTCTCGAAGTGCACCACGATCTCACGGCGAATCTCCCTCGGTACTGTCAGAGTGTTGTTGATCGACGATCGGAGGAGATGCTCGCACCGGAACGGCGTTGGCTGCCATCCGTAGCTTCACCTATGCCGTCGCCGCACCATGCATTCCTGGTCAGGCGACGACGACCGTGCGCTCCTGGCGCGCCTGGGTTCCGATCAGTGTCGCCAGCTCGCCGAGCTCGCGCGCCACCGCCGGCAGAAGGTCGTCCAGCGTGACGATGCCCAGCAGGTTTCCGGCCGGGTCCACGACCGGCGCGCGGCGCACTCCTTTGGCGTGCATGGCCTCGATTGCTCCGGTCACGCTGACATTGAGCGTAATGGTGAGCGGATCACGGCTCATGACATCGCCCACCGTGAGACAAAACAGGTCCGCGCTCCGCCGCAGCTGCCCCCGCACGATGTCGCGGTCGGTCAGGATGCCGATGGGCCGGCGGTCCGCGCCGCTGCCCTGCACGACGATGAGTGAGCCGACATGGCCCGTGATCATCGTGCGTGCGGCCTCCGACAGGGGCTGCTCGGGGCGCGTGACTTGCGCATTCGGGCTGTAGAGATCTTGAACTCGCATGGGGGTCTCTCCTTTCGCAGAGGTGCGCCCGATGCGCAAGGTAGGACTCAGGCTGCAACTGACGCATCCGCATTGATACGGATGAGCGGATCCGCATAGGTACGTATGGCGACCTGCGCCGCCCTGTGGCTTCATTCGGCCGAATTCCACATCCGGCAAGGGGATATCAAATGTTGGTGGGAAGCCTGTGCAGCCGTCCCCCGCTCACGGTCCCGACGGGCGCCCCGATCTCGGACGTTGCCCGGCTGATGCGCGATCGCCACATCGGCGCGGTAGTCGTGACGGACGGCGAGCGCCCGCGAGCCGCGGGCATGATCACCGACCGCGACATCGTCAGAGCCCAGCTGGCTCGCACGGCCGACCTGTCACGTCTCTCCGCGGGTGAGATCATGACACGCGATCCGCTCGTGATCGGCGAGGAGGAGCCGGTCGACGGCGCGATCGCGCATCTGCGCGCCCGCGGCGTCCGCCGCGCTCCCGTCGTGTCGCGGGATGGCTCCCTCGTTGGCCTGATCTCGGTGGATGATCTCTTCGCGCATCTCGCGCGCCAGCTCATCCGCATGGCCGAAGTCGTCGCCGGGCAGCGCCGAGACGAGCGGGATTGAAGCCCACGCGAAGCGGCGGGCACTCGCGGGCACGCGGGCCGGACGTGCCGCCGCTTCTCGGCGAGCTGGCGGCGCTTTCGCCGCCGGAGGCGCTGCGTCAGCTCAAAGCCTCGGAGCACGGCCTTTCCGGGCCGGAAGCGGCGCGGCGCCGGCGGGAGTGCGGAGCGAACAGGATCGCGCACGAGCGGCGAGAGCCGCTCGCCCTGCAGGTGCTGCGGCGCCTGGTCAATCCCCTCAATCTGCTGCTGCTCGTGCTGGCGGCGGTCTCCATGGCGATGGGCGACCGGCGCGCAGCGCTGATCGTCTTCCTCATGGTGGTGCTCAGCCTCACGCTGGCAACCGTGCAGGAGCGCCGCTCGAGCCGTGCCGCTGAGCGGTTGCGCGCGATGGTGCATACCACGGCGACCGTCATCCGCCCGTCCGGGCAGACGACGGCCACGGCGGGCGCCGGGCATGTCGCCCGCGAAGTCCCGATCGAGAAGCTGGTGCCGGGCGATCTCGTCCATCTGTCGGCCGGCGACATGGTTCCCGCGGACCTGCGTCTGATCGCCGCGAAGGATCTCTTCGTCAACCAGGCGAGCCTCACCGGCGAGTCGCTGCCGGTGGAAAAACACGCCGCGGCGGTCACCGGCATCGTCACGGCCGGGATGGCCGCGATGAGCAACATCTGCTTCATGGGCACCGCGGTGGTGAGCGGCAGCGCGACGGCCGTGGTGGCCCTCACCGGGCGGAACGCCTACTTCGGCGGTCTCGCCGAGACGCTCGCCGGCGACCGGGCGCCGACCAGCTTCGACAGGGGTATCGACCGCTTCGCGTGGCTGATGCTCCGCATCATCCTCGTCATGGCGCCGCTCGTCTTTCTCATCAACGGCCTCACCAAGGGAGACTGGGTGCAGGCGCTGCTTTTCGCCACCGCGGTCGCGGTGGGGCTCACGCCCGAGATGCTGCCCATGATCGTGACCGTGAACCTCGCCAAGGGCGCCATCGCGATGTCGCGCCGCAAGGTCGTGGTCAAGCGACTGAGCGCCATCCAGAATTTCGGCGCGATGGACGTCCTCTGCACGGACAAGACCGGCACCCTGACGCAGGACCGCGTCATCCTGCAGAAGGCGCTCGACCTGAACGGCGACGACAGCCGCGAAGTGCTCGAGTACGCCTATCTCAACAGCCGCTATCAGTCGGGTCTCAAGAACCTGCTCGACGTGGCGGTGCTGCAGCACGAGCAGGCGCCGGCGCTGGAGGCCGCGGCCGGCGCGTACCACAAGTTCGACGAGGTGCCGTTCGACTTCGAGCGGCGCCGGATGTCGGTCGCGGTGGAGGGCGGCGGCCGGCGGCTGCTCATCTGCAAGGGCGCGGTCGAAGAGGTGTTCGCGGTGTCCTCCCACGGGCGCGCCGGGGGCGAGTCATTCGCCCTGGATGCGTCGCATCTCGCCGCGTTGCGCCGGCAGGTGGACGACCTCAACGAGGACGGCTTCCGGGTCATCGCGGTCGCCGTGAAGGAGCTGCCCGCCGACCGGAGCGCATGCAGCCTGAGCGATGAGTCCGATCTTCTGCTGGTCGGCTACATCGCCTTTCTCGATCCGCCCAAGCAGAGCGCCGCGCGGGCGATCGCCGCGCTCGCGAAGCACGGCGTCGCGGTGAAGGTGCTCACGGGAGACAACGAGGCGGTCACGCGCAAGATCTGCCGCGAGGTGGGTCTGCCCGTGGAGCGCGTAGTGAGCGGCGCGGACCTGGAAGGGATGGCGGATGCCGACGTGCCGAGCCTCGTCGAGCACGCGCAAGTGCTGGTGAGACTCTCGCCGACGCAGAAGGCCTCCGTGATCGAGGGCCTGCAAAGAAAGGGGCACGTGGTCGGCTTCCTGGGCGACGGCATCAACGACGGCGCGGCCCTCAAGTCCGCCGACGTCGGCATATCGGTCGATTCCGCGGTGGACATCGCAAAAGAATCCGCGGATCTGATCCTTCTGGAGAAGAGTCTGCTGGTGCTCGACGACGGCGTCATCGAGGGACGCAAGGTCTTCGGCAACGTCGTCAAGTACATCCGCATGGGGGCGAGCTCCAACTTCGGCAATATGTTCAGCGTCATCGGCGCCAGCGCCTGGCTTCCCTTCCTGCCGATGGCTCCGGTTCAGGTGCTCACCAACAATCTGCTCTATGACTTCTCGCAGACCGCCATACCGACCGACGCCGTCGACGAGGAATACCTCGCGCGTCCGCGCCGCTGGGAAATCGGCAACATCGGGCGGTTCATGCTCACCATCGGGCCGATCAGCTCGCTCTTCGATTACGTCACTTACTGTGTGATGTACTTTGTTTTCGGCGCGAGCACGCCGGCCCGGGCGGCGCTCTTCCAGACGGGCTGGTTCGTCGAGTCGATCGTCTCGCAGACGCTCATCATCCACGTCATCCGTACCCGCCACCTGGCGTTCATCGAGAGCCGCGCCAGCGCCCCGCTCATGCTGACCAGCCTGAGCGTCTGCGCCGCCGGCGCGATGCTGCCCTATTCGCCGTTCGCGGCGGCACTCGGCTTCGTGCCGCTGCCGCCGCTCTTCTGGCCGCTCCTCGCGCTGATGGTCCTGGCGTACCTGGGACTCACCCACGTCATGAAGGTCTGGTTCAACCGGCGCTTCGGGCTCGACTGAGCCGGCGCAGGCTCAACCGGTCCGAAGCCGGCGCCGCGCAGCCGCGCCGCCGCAGGCCGCGGTCTAAAATGGGCCCATGCCCGAGAGCCTTGGCCATACCGCTCCCCTCCTGGACCTGCTGGCCCATCCGGCCACGCCGGGCGTGGCGGTCCGGCGGATCAGCGCGCTCGCCGAGCGGATCGGTGCCGAGACCCTCCGCTTCAAATACCTGCTCCAGTCGGATCCGAAGGCAGTGCGCATCCCGCCCGCGGTGGCCGGCGCGGGGAAAGCGGACCGGCTCTGGGCCCACACCTGCTTCGAGGCGTTCGTTCGCCAGGACGAGTCACCGGGCTATATGGAGCTCAATTTCTCTCCGTCGGGCCAGTGGGCGGCCTATGGCTTCGAGTCCTACCGGCAGGGCATGGCGCCGGCCAGGCTGAGCACGGCTCCCCGAGTCGAGCTGCGGCAGCGCGACTGCGGGCTCGAGCTCGAGGCCGTGGTGGCGTTGAGCGGATGGCTGCTTCCGGGGAGCCGCGCGGGAGCGCGGCCGGATGCCAGGCGATTACGCCTGGGATTGAGCACGGTAGTGGAGGACCAGGACGGGGGGCTGTCATACTGGGCACTCCGGCACCCGCCGGGCAGGCCGGATTTTCACCACCCGGAAAGCTTCCCGCTGACGCTCGAGCTCCCAGGACCCGCATGAAATTCGGCATTGACCGCCTGATCGAGGAGCCTCAGCTGCGCAAGCCGCTCGCGGGGCGCCGCGTGGCGCTGCTCGCCCATCCGGCATCCGTCACGCGAAGCCTCGTCCACTCGCTCGACGCCCTGGCGGCGCTCGGCGACGTGCGGCTGACGGCCGCCTTCGGGCCGCAGCACGGCCTTCGGGGTGACAAGCAGGACAACATGGTGGAGTCGCCGGATTTCGTCGATCCGCTGCACGGCGTTCCGGTCTTCAGCCTGTACGGAGAGGTCCGCCGGCCGACGGAGCGGATGCTGGACAGCTTCGATGTGCTGCTCGTGGATCTGCAGGATGTCGGCTGCCGCGTCTACACGTTCGTGACGACCCTGAGATACGTCCTGGAGGAGGCCGCGAAGCACCGCAAGACCGTGTGGGTCCTCGATCGCCCCAACCCCATCGGCCGGCCGGTCGAAGGCGTGGCGCTCGTCCCGGGCTGCGAGAGCTTCGTCGGCCCGGGCCCAATGCCGATGCGGCACGGCCTCACGCTCGGGGAGCTGGCGCGCTGGCTGGTCGCGACGCTGAAGCTCGATGTCGACTGTCAGGTCATCGCGCTCGAGGGTTGGGAGCCGCAGGCGGCGCCGGGCTACGGCTGGCCGCTCGGGCGGCGCACCTGGGTCAACCCGAGTCCCAATGCGCCGACCCTGTGGATGGCGCGCTGTTACCCGGGCACGGTGATGTTGGAAGGCACGACGCTGTCGGAGGGCCGCGGGACCACGCGGCCGCTCGAGCTCTTCGGCGCGCCGGATCTGGACGTGCGGGCGCTGCTTGCGACCATGAAGGAGCTGGCACCCTCATGGATGCGCGGCTGCCGTCCGCGGCCCTGTTGGTTCGAGCCGACCTTCCACAAGCATGCGGGCAAGCTCTGCGCCGGAGTGCAGTTTCACGTGGAGGATTCGGTCTATTACGATCACGAGGCGTTCCGCCCCTGGCGGCTGACGGCGCTCGCCTTCAAGGCGCTGCGGCGGCTGCGGCCCGATTATCCGCTGTGGCGGGAGTTCGCGTACGAGTACGAGCGCGACCGCCTCGCCATCGACGTCATCAACGGCGGCGATCTGCTCCGGCGCTGGGTGGATGATTCCGCGGCCGAGCCGGGCGATCTCGATGCGCCGAGCCTGCGCGACGAGGCGGCATGGAGCGAGGAGCGACAGCCTTACCTGTTGTACTGAGCCCTCATGCAGACCGCCCGCGACATCACCGCCTATCGCAAGCACTGGGCCGAGCGCTTCGGCACGGCGCCCTTCCTGCCGGTGTCCCGGCAGGAGATGGAGGCCCTTGGCTGGGACAGCTGCGACGTCATCATCGTGACCGGCGATGCCTATGTCGATCATCCGAGCTTCGGCATGGCCATCATCGGGCGCGTGCTCGAGGCGCAGGGCTTTCGCGTGGGCATCATCGCGCAGCCGGATTGGCACGGCGCGGAGCCGTTCGCGGCGCTCGGCCGGCCCAACCTCTTCTTCGGCATCACCGCCGGCAACATGGACTCCATGGTCAACCGCTATACGGCGGACCGGAGGCTGCGCAGCGACGACGCCTACACCGCGGGCGGCGTCGGCGGCAAGCGGCCGGACCGCTCGGTGATCGTCTACGCGCAGCGCGCGCGCGAGGCGTTCAAGGATGCGCCGATCGTCATCGGCGGCATCGAGGCCTCGCTGCGGCGCATCGCACACTTCGATTACTGGTCGGAGAAGGTGCGGCGCTCCATCCTTCTCGATGCGAAGGCG
>DASZYK010000292.1:0-2640 GCA_035545455.1 Steroidobacteraceae bacterium | reverse complement strand
ACCTGGTACGTGCCCGAAAGCCGCGTGATGCATGTCGGCGGACAGAGCACCGGCGTCACCGAGCGCAACGCGGTGCCGCGGCGGCTGCCCGCCTACTGGTTCGATTCCCGCCGACGTTACTTCGCCAGGGCCTTCGGCAGGGCGCATGCGATGGCGATAGACCTGATCGTGCTCGTCACATATCCGGTGGGTGCCCTCAAGCGCTTCGCTCTGCGGCAGCGCCACAAGGCCGCCCCACATTATTACCGCGACTTCATCCGCGGCAGCGTGCTCCTGCCGCGTAATCGCCGCCGCGAGCGGCTCGAGGATCCCCCGGCGCTATCCCGTCGCGCGCACGGCGCCTGAGCGAGCCTCGATCTCACCGACCGCCAGACTGGCATCGATCGCCTCCTGCATTCGCCTGCCGAGGCTCTCGACGTGAGGCTCCTGCAGCATGCTGGTGTGACCGCCGGGAACATCCACCGCACGCACGCCGCGCGCACTGCGCTTCGTCCAGCCGAGGAGTGGATCCTCGTAGAACTCGATGAAGGGGGCGTCGATTCCTTCGCCGCGCGAGGCCCTGAAGAGCACGAGATCCGCCTCCTGCAGCTGCCCGCCGGGCCGATACTCGCGCTCGGCGAGCAGATACGTGCTCGTTGCCGAAAGCTGGCCGAGGAGCCTCGGGGGGCTTCGACCCCGATCGAGCGAGGCTCGAAGCAGACGCATCCGCATGCCATCCCGCATCTGCCGCCAGCTCTTTCCAACTTGATACGCGACGAAGTTGCGCAGCTTGCGGGTGAAGCTCACCGCCAGCCGCGCGGCGCGGCGAATCGTCGATTCAGCCTGCGCGCGCCGCAGCTCACCCGCCATTCTGTCGAGGCGCACTTGCGCGGAGCGCCAGGGTTTCAGGGCGGCCGCGGGATCCGCGGCATCCAGCAATGCGACCAGGGCGACCCTCTCGCCCCGCGCCTCGAGCTGCAGCGCCATCTCGAACGCGATCACGCCGCCGGCACACATGCCGCCCAGAAGATAAGGCCCGTGCGGCTGCACCGATTTGATCTGTCCGATGTGGTAGCCCGCCATGTCGGTGATGCGCGTGTGCGCCATGGGCACGCCGGGGAGCGCGAAGGGATTCAACCCGAATACGGCATGTCGCCGATCCAGCCGCAGCGACAGGCCTCGATAGAGCAGAGTCTCCCCATCCCCGTCGTGGACCAGAAAGACAGGCGGCCCACCCTCCCCCTCGCGGATGAGCACCATGGAATCGCGCGGCGCCTGCCCGTCGATGAATCGGGCCAGCCTCGCCACGGTCGGCGCCTCGATGAGCGCACTCAGCGGTATCTGCGCCCCGAGCTCCGCTTCGACCCGGCTGCGCAGATCCAGGGCGAGCATCGAATAACCGCCGAGCTCGAAGAAGTTGTCGTTGCGGCCGATGCTGTCGACGCGCAGCAGTCTCTGCCAGATCCCGGCAAGGACTTCCTCGACCCTTCCCTGCGGGGGATCGTAATCACGGCGCAGCTGCGAGCCGATATCGGGCGCCGCAAGCGCGCGCCGATCCAACTTGCCGTTGGGTGTCAGGGGAAAGCGCTCGAGCGCGACGAAGGCGCTCGGAACCATGTAGTCGGGGAGCATGCCCGTGAGATGCTCGCGGAGCCGCTCCACGGCGGGCGGGGCAGCGAAGTCCCGGGGCACGATGTAGGCCGCCAGCCGTTTCTCCCCCTGGCCGTCATCCCGCGCCAGCACGGCGGCTTCCCTGACTTCCGGGTGACGAGTCAGCTGCGCCTCGATCTCACCGAGCTCGATGCGGTATCCCCGGATCTTCACCTGATGATCGGTACGTCCCAGGAAGTCGATCGCCCCATCCTGCCGCCAGCGCCCGAGGTCGCCGGTGCGGTACATCCGGCCCGGCGCAGCGGGCTCGAACGGGTCGCTGAGGAACCGCTCGGCGGTGAGCTCCGCGCGGTTGAGATATCCACGGGCCACCCCGGCGCCCGCGATGTAGATCTCGCCTGCCTCTCCGACGGGCACGGGTTGCAGACGCTCATCGAGAATGTGGACCCGCGTATTTTCGATGGGGCCGCCTATGGGCTCGGTGTGCCGCGCCGGATCCGCGGCGGCGATCTGCCGCGCGCAGGACCAGATCGTGGTCTCCGTCGGGCCATACATGTTCCACACGGAACCCACGCGCTCGATCAGCCTTGCGGAGAGTTCCGCCGTGATGGCTTCCCCACCGCACAGGACCTTCAGGCCCTTGCGTCCCCTCCAACCGCCATGCAGCAGCAGCCTCCAGGTCGCCGGCGTCGCCTGCATGACGGTGATGTCATGGACATCCAGCAGGCGCACCAACGTGTCGGCATCGGATGCCGCCCGAGCACTCGCCAGCACCACGGTCGCGCCGCTGACGAGCGGCAGATAGATTTCCAGGGCCGCAATATCGAACGCGATCGTCGTCACGGCCAGCAGCCGGTCCGCCGCGCTGATGCCGGGTTGCCTCTGCATCGATCGCAGAAAGTTCACGACCGAGGCATGCTCGATCATCACTCCCTTGGGACGTCCGGTCGAGCCGGAAGTGTAGATCACGTATGCCAGATGTTGCGGACGCAAACCCACCTCCTCCGGAGTGAGGTTGGCTGCATCTTCCGCGGCGATCGCGCCCCAATC
>DASZYK010000291.1:0-2582 GCA_035545455.1 Steroidobacteraceae bacterium | reverse complement strand
ATGCATCGTCTCATGGAATCCGAGTCGTCCGACGCGGCTCGTGTGGCCGTGTTGCGTGCGATGCAGGCGAGCGGCGCAACCGGCGCGGGCCGGCTGCGCGGGCTCGCGGGACGTCATTTCGCGGAGATCGCCCGGGTGTTGGTCGCGGGCGGGGATCTGGTGATTCTCAACTTCTCCTATCGCGACGATTTCGCGGCCGACCGTGCCGATCTCGAGCAGCTGGCGCGGGCGTGGGGCTTCTCGCTCGCGCGGGCGGTCGAGCGTCCCTGCGTCTCCTGGGACGCGCCCGCCTTCCATCTGGTCAAACGCGCCTCCCCGGCGGCCGGCCAACAGTGAGACGCAGTTCACGGTGTTGCCAACCGGCGGCGGAGCTTGAGATAGTAAGCTCTGAGCGCTTCGCATAGGGCCCGACCGCGAAGCCAGGGATCGACGGGGGGAACCTATGATGCTCTCTGCCTCGAGTCGCGGGCGCGAGCCCGGAAGAAGCGTGCTGTGCACCGTGCTCGTCGCGGGCGCGCTGGTCGCAGCCTCGCCGCCCGGGCGCGCCCGGGAGTTGACTCTTGCGCAGGTTACCGAGCTCAAACGGCTCAGCATCGAGCAGCTCGCCAACGTAGAGGTGACTTCCGTCACCCGGGGTCCGCAGCCGCTGTCGCGATCCGCCGCCGCCGCCGCCGTCGTGACGGGCCGACAGATCGTCGATTCCGGCGCAATGAACATCCCCGAGGCGATCCGCTACGTTCCCGGAATCCACGTGGCGCAGGTGACGGCAAGCGAGTGGGCCGTCAGCTCGCGCGGCTTCGCCAGCGCCAACTCGCCCGATCTCCTGGTCCTGAGCGATGGGCGCAGCATCTATACGCCCCTGTATTCCGGCGTCTTCTGGGACGTGCAGGACTATCTGATGCGGGACATCGATCGGATCGAGGTGGTCCGAGGGCCGGGCGCGGCGCTTTGGGGATCCAACGCCGTCAATGGCGTGATCGACATCGTCACGAAGAGCGCGCAGGACACGCAGGGCGCCTGGCTGGAAGCGGGAGGCGGCTCGCAGGAACGCGCGCGCGTCGCGGCACAGTACGGCGGCCAGGCCGCCGATCACGTGTACTACCGCATATTCGCGAAATACCGGGACCACCGGCCCGAGGATCATCCGCCGGGCTCGAGTCCCGACGACTGGAATCTCGGGCACGTCGGATTCCGCAGCGACTGGAAGCCGGATTCCGCGGACGCATTCACCTTCCAGGGTGATGTATACGACGGCACCATCGGGCAGGTGAGTCCCGCGGTCAGCATCATCGGCCGGCCCGGCCCCGCGGGTCCGCTGCGGGTCGGCGTGAGCGGCGGCAACGTGCTCGGACGCTGGCGCCACACGTTGGGCGGCGGCTCTGATCTGGAGGTGCGCGTCTACTACGATTACACGCACCGCAACGACCCGACCTTCGTGGATGATCTCGGCACGTTGGATCTCGACTTCCAGGAGCGCGTGCCATTCGGGCGGGTGCAGCAGATCACCTGGGGATTCACGGGACGGACCATGGACGACCGCAATCGGGGCAAGGGCCTCTTCGCCCTCGAGCCTCCCGACTCCCGCGACAATCTCGCGAGCGGGTTCGTGCAGGATGAGATATCGCTCCCGCACTCGGTGCGGCTGACGCTCGGCACCAAGCTCGAGCACAACGACTTCAGCGGCTTCGAGGTGCAGCCGAGCGTGCGCGCGGCCTGGGATCTCTCGGACCATCGGACTTTCTGGGGAGCCATTTCCCGCGCCGTGCGCGTGCCGACGCGGATCGAGCGCGACGTCGACGTCGATGCCAGCGATCCGGCCGGGAATCCGGTCATCGTGCTGCGCGGCAACCGCAACTTCCACGCGGAGCAGGTGCTCGCCTTCGAGCTCGGCTACCGCTGGCAGCCGTGGCGCGACCTCTCGCTCGACCTCGCGGCCTTCCGCAACCGCTACACCGGTCTCGCCTCCGTCGAGCTCGGCACGCCCTTCGTCGATCCGGCGACCGGCCAGACGATCATTCCGCTCCTCGACCGGAATCTCGTCGACGGGCATTCGACCGGTCTCGAGGGTCTCGCGATGTATTCGCCCGCCGACTGGTGGCGGGTTGCGATCGATTATTCCTACATCGACATGCGCCTGACGCCGCTCGGCGCGGACCTCAACCGCGAGAGATACTTCGAGGGCTCGACGCCCCGCAACCAGGCCGGCGTGCAGTCCTACTTCAACCTTCCGCACGACATCGAGCTCCATGCGGGCCTGCGCGTGCTGTCGGCCGTGCGGACGCTGCCCGAGGTCGTCAACGGGACCGGTGATCCCGGCTACCAGGAGCTGGACGTCAACGCCACCTGGCGCGCCACGCCGCACCTGACACTGTCGATCCGGGGCCGAAGCCTCCTGCATGCGAGTCATGTCGAGTTCGGCGCCCCCGATGAGCGCAGCGCGGTGCGGCGGAGCGTCTTCGGACGGTTGACATGGGACTTCTGAGAGCCCGGGCTGCGGCCGTCGCGCTGCTCGCGGCCGCGGGCCTGCTCTGCGGGCGGACGGCGCTCGCCGAGCCGACGGCGCCGCAGGTCGAGGCGGTGTT
>DASZYK010000290.1:0-18266 GCA_035545455.1 Steroidobacteraceae bacterium | reverse complement strand
GTGGTGACCTGGATTCGCATCGAGCGCAGCGACTCGCTGCGCGGGATTCGATCGGCTGAGCTCATGCGCGCCTCTAGATCGGATCGAGGAATTCGCGGACCCACGTACCATCGAGGCAGGCGGCGATCCGCGGCCCGACCTGCGCCAGCGTCGCCGAGCTCATGTGCCGGTGCTCGGCCGCCTCGTCGCGGAAGGACTCGAGCACCGCGAACCGGTTCGGCTCGCGCAGGCGGAAGAACTCGTACGAGAGCGTGTCGGGCTCGTTGGCCCGCACGTACGCCTCGAGCTGCCGGCAGTGCTCGAGAAACTCCCGCTCCATTTCGGGCTTGACGGTCATCCTCGCGATGAAAGTGATCTTGGACATGCCTAACCCCCTGCGGTCGAGGGCATCGTAAACCACCCGCGATCGAAAAGAAACAGTCACTCCTGTTTGTTTTACGGGAGGCTGGGGTACTATGCACCCCGCCCCGCGGACCCGGAGAATCGCCCACGTGACCGAGCCGACCTTCCATCCCGCCCTTCCTCTCGCCGAGCTGCCGCAGGGACGCATGCGCTGCATCGCCCTGGCGGGGCGCGAGGTGCTCATCTGCCACACGCGGGAGGGCCTCTTCGCGGTCGACAACATCTGCACGCACGCGTTCGCCAGAATGGACGAGGGGCGTCTGCGCGGTGTGCGGCTGATCTGCCCACTGCACGGGGCCTCGTTCGATGTCCGGGACGGCCGTGTGCTCGGACCGCCTGCCAGCCGTCCGCTGCCGACGTGTCAGGTCAGAGTGGTGGAAGGAATGATCGAGGTCGCGCTCGCGCTCGAGGCTGGCCTCCACGCTGAGAAATCGTAGTGGTTGCCTCGGTCAGGATGGCGGGCTCAGCCGGCAGAGGAGGAGCGCAAGCAGGATTGCGTTTGAGCGATCGGAGGCCGGTCCGAAGGGGTGCCGCCCAGGGATGGACAGGCACACAGGGCGCCGCAGGTGACTCTTTGCCAGCGGCTAGCGGCGCTGGTCGAAGCGGCGTCCGATCATGGCGGCGGCGATGTTGACCTTCTGAATGTCGATGGCGCCGCCCGCGATGCCCCAGCCCCACGCATCGCGCAGACGCCGCTCCATCGGGTATTCCCGGGAGTAGCCGTAGCCGCCCATGAGCTGCACGGCGTTGCCGCAGACTTCCCGGGCGATCTCGTTGGCGAAGCACTTGGCGACCGACGACTCGAGCACATCGGGCAGACCTTCGCCGGCGTCGACGGCCGCGCGCCAGATGAGGAGCCGCGCCGCCTCCACCTTCATCTGCATCTCGGCGAGCTTCAGCTGCACGGCCTGGAAATCAACCAGCGGCTTGTCGAACTGCCGGCGCTCCTGCACGTACCGCAGCACGTCCTCGAGCGCGCCGCTCGCCTGCGACAGGGCCATGGTGGCATTGCCGCAGCGTTCGAGATCGAACGCCTCCATCAGCTTCCTGAACCCGCCCGCCGGCACGACGACGTTCTCGAGGGGCACCTCGCAGCCGTCGAAATAGAGATCCGAGCTCGGGATGCCGCGAAATCCCATCAGGTGCTCGCGCTCGCCGAAGGAGAGGCCGGGCGTGTCCTTCTCGACCAGCACCGCGCCGATGCCCTTGGCGCCCGGCTCAGAGCTCATGCGGCAATAGACGAGGTAGGCATCCGCGTGACCGCCGCCCGAGCACCAGCGCTTGGTGCCGTTGAGCACCACACGCTCGCCCCGGGTCTCGGCGCGGGTCGTGAGGTCCGTGAGCGCCGAGCCGGCGTTCGGCTCCGACATGGCGACGGCGACGATGAGCTCCCCGCTGCATACAGCGGGAACGATACGCCGCCGCAGCGCCTCGCCGGCGAAGCGCTCGATGGCCCGCACCGGGCCGACGGAGGACTCGAACACCGGAAAGGCGAGCGCGGAGGAGCACTTGGCGAACTCCTCGAGGACGAGCAGCGCCTCGAGGTTGCCCAAGCCGAGCCCGCCGTGCTCCGCGCCCACGTTGATGCCGAGGAAGCCCATTCCCGCGTACTCGCGCACGAGCGAGCGAGGCGGCGGGACGTCGTCGCGGTCGATCTCGCCCGCGAGCGGCTGCAGCCGCTCCCGCACGTACCTGCGGGCAGCGGCCTGCAGCGCGAGCTGCTCTTCGGTCAGTCGAAAATCCACGACGGCTCCGTGACCAGAGGCTCCCAGCTTACTCCTCAGTGGGTGCTGAACTTGTAGCCGGCCTGCAGCCCGAGGTAGCGCGGCTCCCCGTAGAACGCCCAGATCCACAGCGGATCGACGTTCTGACCGGACTCCACGTACACCTTGTCGGCAAGGTTCCGTCCGAGGAATCGCACGAACATCCTGTCATCAGGCGTCGTGTAAGTCACCGACGCGTCGATGAGCGTCCGCGAGTCGGCGTAGGTCTGCGTGAACGGTGCGTACGGTACGCCGATCGAATAGGTATCCAGGTTCTTTGCGATGTAGTTGGCCGAAGCATCGATGACCAGCGTGCCGAGCGCGGCCGGGAGCGGTGAGGTGTAGCTCAGATCGAGCGTCGCCGTCCACTCCGGGCAGCGGTTGACCGGAAGTCTCGAGAGATCGACGAAGGTGGCGCCTTCGCCGCTCGTGAACTTGTTGTACTTGCAGTGCTGATAGCTCAACGGCAGATGCAGCATGAGCGAGTCGGTGAGCCGGGCGGTGAGCTCGTTCTCGATGCCGTACGCGGTCATGGAGGCGGCATTGCGGAACAGCGTCTCCTCGCCCGGCTGGCCGTTGAGGTTCGTCACCGGCACGACCACCTGGCGGATGGCGTCCTTGTACTTCACGTAGAAGACGGACTCGTTGAGACGCACCCGATGCTCGAAGAGCTCGCTCTTCAGCCCGAGCTCGAACGAGTCGGCCTTCTCGGGGTTGGTGGGCCTCTTCTCATCGGGCGTGATCGGGTTGCCGCTCGTGCCCACCTGGTCGTTGTAGCCGCCGCCCTTGAAGCCGTGAGCGTAGGTGCCGTAGGCGAAGATGTCGGGCGTGAACTGATGCGACAGCGTCAGGCGGTAGGTGGGCTGGGTCCAGGTATGGCTGTCGGTGACCACCCCGAACGGATAAGCCGCGAAGTTCGAGGCATTCATGAGATTGCCGAGCTGCCGCCAGGTGAAGGCCGGATCGAAGGCGCCGGTGGGCGAGGGCAGCTGCTGCACGAAGACCTGCTGGCGGCCGATCCAGTCCTTGCTGTCGCGTGTCATGCGGGCGCCCAGGGTGAGCGTCGTCTTCGACGTGAGCTTCCAATTAGCCTCGCCGAACGCGGCGGCGGACTTCTCCAGCTGGGCGTTGCAGAGCACCTGCGGATTGTTGTTGTAGCCGCCGGGCTCGGCGCCGGGCGGGGTCGGCACGCCGAAGAGATCGTAGATGCCGAGGATCTGCGCCACGCAGAACCGCGTGTCATCGTGCTGATAGAAGAGCCCCGCCACGTAGTTGAAGGGGCCCATCTGCCGCGAGGCGAACCGGACCTCCTCCTGCCAGGTCTTGCGCAGGTCCGAGCGGTTGGCGTCGAACACCGAGAGCGGCCCGACGACCCCCGTGTAGTTCGACGGCAGGCTCGAATCCTGCGAGCGGTAGCCCTGCACCCAGGTGATGGTGCCGGCGCCCAGGTAGATGTCGGTGTTGAGGTGATAGCCCTCGGCCGTCACGTGATGGCCGTTCTGGCCGTTGATGAGGTAGCCAGAGCGCTCGGTGATGCCCGCCTGATCGAGCGGATTGCCGGTGAAATGGCCGGGAAGCCCGAGCAGCGCGAACACGAAATGCGGCAGGCCCGTGACCGGGTCCAGGTTCGTCGGCGTGACGTTCACCGGGGCCGGCATCGGCGAGCGGTCGTCGAGCTCCTCATACATGAACTGCGAGCGCAGCATGTCGGAGGGCTGCCAGAGGAGCTTCGCGCGGAAGGTGAGCACGTCGGTGCCGCCCACGCGCCGGCCGTCGCCCGTGTAGGTGACGCCGCCGATGGTGTTGCTCGCGCCGTTGCGCATCCAGCCTTCCTCGCGCTCGCGGCTCGCGACCAGCCGCAGGGCGAGCTGATGGCTGATGAGCGGCACGTTGAGCGCGCCCTGGGCGTTGAAGGTGTTGTAGCTGCCCGTCTCTCCCTGCACCTCGAAGCTCGTCTCGTCGATGACGGCCGGCTTGGTGCGCACGACCACGGCGCCCCCGGTCGTGTTCTTGCCGAAGAGGGTGCCCTGCGGGCCGCGCAGCACCTCGACCGACTCGACGTCGAAGGGGTCGAGGAGCTGGGTCTGCACGCTCGGCATCACGAAATCGTCGATCAGCACCGCCACCGGCGGCTCGTTGTAGACGATGATGTCGGTGTTGCCGACGCCGCGCATGGCGAACGAGGCGGCGTTGAAGCCGTTGATCTTGTTGACGGAGAAATTCGGCACGAGCTGCGCGAGGTCGGCGAGCGTGCGCGGCGCGACATCCTGGATCGCCTGCGCATCGAGCGCGGTCACGGCGATCGGCGTCTGCTGCAGGTTGGACTGGCGCCGCTCGGCGCGCACGATGACCTCCTGCAGCGTCGCCGCCTTGCTGGTGCTCTGATCCGCGGCCGGGGCCGCCTGAGCGTGCCCGGTCGCGGGCAGCAGCGATGCGAGCACGGCCGCGGCGATGACGCCGCGGAGGCCTTTATCGTGGCGGGCATTGAGCCCGGTGAACGTCATCTCGGTCATACGCGTAGAACCCCCCCGTGGAACTCCGTACACCAGTGCGCGCCTCGCAGGCGCGGGCGCATCAGGGGTGCGAAGCTACGCGCGCTCGCGACAAAAAACAAGCATGCCGGTTTTTTTCAGGATAGGGTGATTGGGAGGCGGAGGCGGTGCCGCGCCTCCGGGGCGTGCCCTAAAAAAACAGTCACGCCTGTTTCTTTTCAGGAGGCCGCTCTCTATAATGGCCCCGAGCCCGGCGCACTTCCGGCCCGGGCGTGGGCCAAAAGGGGGACACCCGTGGACGCGGCTACGGTGCAGCGGTTTCTGGACGGCATGAGATACGAGGCGGAGCGCACCGCGCCGCCGCCGGACTTCCCGCACCTGCCGGACATCCCCGCCGGCCGGTATGTCGATCCGGCCTTCCTCGCGCTCGAGCGGCAATACCTGTGGCAGCGCAGCTGGCTCTACGCGTGCCACCTCGATGAGCTGCCGACGCCGGGCTCCTACCTGCTGCTGCGCAAGACCGGCTCGCCCATCATCGTGGTGCGAGGCAAGGACGATGTCGTGCGCGCGTTCTACAACACGTGCCGGCATCGCGGCGGGCCCGTGGTCAGGTCCGAGAAGGGCTGCGTGCAGGGCTTCGTGTGCGGCTATCACGGCTGGACCTACTCGCTCGACGGGACGCTCCTCAACCTGCGCGACAGGCGTGACTTCGTCGGGCTCGACGTGTCGGAGCGGGGCCTGAAGCCGATCCGCTGCGAGCGGTTCTTCAACTGGATCTTCATCAACGAGGACCCGCAGGCCGAGCCGCTGCTCGAGCACGTCGCGCCGTTCGCCGACTATTTCCGCCAGTTCGAGCCGGGCGAGTGGCGCCTCGTCGCCCAGGAGGCGAGGGACGTGCGCTGCAACGTCAAGGTGCTGCTCGATGCGTTCCTCGAGGTCTATCACCTGAAGTCGATTCATCAGAACACGGTCGACCGCTTCCTCGATCATCGCGGCACCACGATCGCGCTCTACCGCCGCGGCCACTCGCTGATGGTGACGCCCAACCGGCGGCCGGACTGGGTCGACCCGGGCACCGTCGGCATGCGCCGCATCGAGACGGCGACGGTGATCTCCTCGCGCAACAACGCCTCGTTCAACTTCTTTCCCAACCTCGTCGTGCCGGTGGATCCGACCGGCTGCCCGTTCCTTCTCTTCTGGCCGACTTCCGACACGACGATGCGCATCGAGTGCCACTGGTTCGCGCCGGACTGGGGCGGCGGGCCGCTGCCGGACCTGTGGAAGGTCCGCATCGGCAACTTCGACCGCATCCTCGACGAGGATCTGCAGTTCGCCGGCGCGATCCAGGAGTCGGTGATGTCGCGGGGCTTCACCGGCATCCCGCTCAACTACCAGGAGCGGCGGATCTACCACTGGCACTCGGAGCTCGACCGGCGCATCGGCCCGGAGCACATCCCGGAGGCGCTGCGGGTGCCGCCGCTCCTCGATGCCTTCGTGGAGAACTGACAGGCCATGAGCGGCGCGCCCGGCATCGTCTCCTGCGGCCTGTATGTGCCGCAATGGCGGCTCGAGCGCGCGCGGATCGCCGATGCGCTCGCCTGGCTCGGGCCGCCCTCGACGGCTCCATTGTCGGGCGCCCGCGCGGTGTGCAACTGGGATGAGGACGCGCTCACCATGGCGGTCGAGGCGGGAAGACGCTGCATGGCGGCGGCGCAGCGCGCCCCGGCAGCGCTGACGGTCGCCTCGACGACGCTGCCCTTCGCGGATCGCAGCAACGCGACCCTGGTGGCGGAGGCCCTCGACCTGCCTGACAGCATCCGCACGGCCGACCGCTCGGGGAGCCTCAGGGCGGGCACGACGGCTCTCGCCGAGGCCGCGCAGAGCGCGAATGACGCGCCCACGCTCCTCGTCGCGAGCGACGCCAGGTTGGCGAGGCCGGGCAGCAGCGCCGAGATGGAGCACGGCGCGGGCGCCGTCGCCCTGCTCGTGGCGCGCGATGCCCGGGCGAGCGGCTGCGAGCCGATCGCAACGCTGACCGCCTCGGCGCACGTGTCGGCCGACTTCGTCGATCATTACCGGATGAGCGGTGAGGCCTTCGATTACACGTTGGAGGAGCGTTGGGTCCGCGACGAGGGGATCGCGAAGCTGGTCCCGGCCGCGGTCGCAAGAGCCCTCGCGCTCGCGGACACGGCACCGGCGAGCGTCGATCATTTCGCCATGCCCGGGTCCCCGGGCGCTTCGAGGCGCGTCGCGCAGGCAGCCGGCCTCGCGCGCGCGCGCATGCATTCGGGACTGCGCGAGGAGTGCGGCGAGATGGGCGTGGCCCAGCCGCTGCTGCTGCTGCTCGCGATGCTGGCGGCGGCCGCGCCGGGCGAGCGGCTGCTCCTCATCGGCTTCGGGCAGGGTGTGGATGCCCTGCTGCTGACTGCCGGCGAGGGCGCCGCCGGGCTCGCGCAGCGGGAGCTCACCCAGGCGCTCGAGCGGCGCAGGCCCGAGCCTCACTACACACGCTATCTCGCGCACCGGGGCCTCCTGGCGCCGGACTTCGGCATGCGCGCGGAGCGCGACCAGCGCACCGCCCACAGCGTCGCCTGGCGCAAGCACCGGGAGCTGACGGCCTTCATCGGCGGCCGCTGCGCCGCCTGCGGCGCGGTGCAGTTCCCGAAGAGCCGCGTCTGTGTCAATCCCGAGTGCCGGCGCACCGATACCCAGACCGGACATCGGCTGGCGGATACGGCGGGGCGGGTGCGCTCGTTCACCGAGGACTGGCAGGCGTACTCGCCGCATCCTCCTTGTGTCTACGGCAACATCGGGCTCGAGGCCGGAGGAAATCTCCTGATGGAGCTCACGGACGTCGAGCCCGGCGAGCTTGCGGTCGGCGCCGAGGTGAGGTTCGTCTTCCGCATCAAGGACATCGACCGGCAGCGGGCGTACCGCCGTTATTTCTGGAAGGCCACGAGAGCTTGAGTCGAGCGATGTCGGACGGTATCCGCGACAAGGTGGCGATTCTCGGCATGGGGTGCTCCAGGTTCGGCGAGCGCTGGAGCTGCGGCGCGGACGATCTGATGCTCGAGGCGTTCGGCGAGGCGCTGGAAGATGCCGGCATCGAGCGCGATCGCCTCGAGGCCGCGTGGCTCGGAGTCTTCTTCGACGAGCAGAGCACGGGCAAATCCTCCCTGCCGCTCGCGATGACGCTGCGCCTGCCCGGCATTCCGGTCACGCGGGTGGAGAATCTCTGCGCGACCGGCACGGAGGCGCTGCGCGGCGCCGCCTATGCCGTGGCGGCCGGCGTCTGCGACATCGCGCTCGCGATGGGTGTCGAGAAGCTCAAGGACACCGGCTACGCCGGGCTGCCCGAGCGCACCAAGGGAACGTTCGAGGATCTCTATCTGCCCTCGAGCACCGCGCCCGGGGCGTTCGCGCAGCTCGCGAGCGCGTATGCGGCGCGGCACGGCTACCCGATGCAGGAGCTGCGGCGCGCGATGGCGCACATCTCGCGCAAGAGCCACGACAACGGCGCGCGCAATCCGAAGGCTCACCTGCGCAACCGCATCACCGAGGAGCAGGTGCTCGCCGCGCCCATGGTCTCCTATCCGCTCGGCGTGCTCGACTGCTGTGGGGTGAGCGACGGGGCCGCGTGCGCGATCCTGGCGTCGCCGCGGGTGGCGCGCGCGCTGGGCAAGCGGGACTTCGTCAGCCTGAAGGCGCTGCAGCTCGCGGCGAGCAACGGCCTCGAGATGGGGCACCAGTCCTGGGACGGCAGCTGCACGCTCACGACGCGCAACGCCGCCGCGCGAGCCTACCGCGAGGCGGGGCTCGAGCGGCCGCGCGAGCAGATCGACCTCATGGAAGTGCACGATTGCTTCTCGATCACCGAGCTCGTGCTGATGGAGGATCTCGGGTTCTCGGACGAGGGGCGGGCACCGCGCGACGTGCTGGAAGGCCGCTACGACCGCGACGGGGCGATCCCCTGTCAGGTCGACGGGGGCCTGAAGTGCTTCGGGCACCCGATCGGCGCCACGGGCCTGCGCATGGCGTACGAGATCTACCTGCAGCTGCTCGGCCGGGCGGGGGAGCGGCAGCTGCGCTCGCCCGCGCTCGGCCTGACGCACAATCTCGGGGGCATACCCAACCGCAACGTGGCGAGCGTCGCGGTCTTCGGACTCTCCACCTGACGGATCATTGAGACGCATTGCGAACGAACGATGTCAAAACAACACGCGCCAGAAGCTACCGAGGAGTCGTGGGGGGTCACCGACGATGAGCTCGCGACGCGCCCGCTGGTGTATCGGGACGACGTGCTGCAGGGGCAGACGTTCCTCATCTCGGGCGGCGGCAGCGGCATCGGCAGAGCGATCGCCTACGTCTGCGCCCGCCTCGGCGCCAACGTAGTCGTCTGCGGCCGGCGCAAGGAGAAGCTTCACGAGACGACCGAGGGCATACGCCGGCGCCTCGGCCGCGAGGCGGCCGCGGTGCCCATGACGATCCGCGACCCGGATGCCGTCAGCCGGCTGGTCGATGAGGCGTTCTCCCGCTTCGGCCGCCTGGACACGCTGGTCAACAACGGCGGCGGGCAGTTCCCGCAGGCCGCCATCGATTTCAGCGTCAAGGGCTGGCTCGCGGTCATCGACACGAACCTGAACGGCAGCTGGTACATGATGCAGGCGGCGGCGCAGCGCTGGCGCGAGCGCGGGCAGCCGGGAAACATCGTCACCATCGTGGCGAACGTCTGGCGGGGCATGCCGCAGGTCGCCCACACCAGCGCCGCGCGCGCGGGCGTCATCTACCTGTCGAAGACGCTGTCGACCGAATGGGCGCCGCTCAAGATCCGGGTCAACTGCATCTCCCCGGGGTCCATCAACACCGAGGGCCTGAACGCCTACGAGCGGCGCGACGCCGACATGTTCCGCTACTCGAACCCGCTGCACGAGCTCGGCCACCCGGTCGACATCGCGCAGGCGGTCGTCTATCTCTCGACCCCCGCCGCGCGCTTCATCACCGGGGAGGTGATGGTCGTCGACGGCGGCAACAACCAGCACGGGGATGTCTGGCCCGCCGGCATGCCCGATTACTTCAAGATACCGCAGCGCTGAGGCGCCCGCGGGAAGGAGCAAGAGCATGGCTGTCAACTACAAGGTCGAATGGCCGATGAATCTCGGCGCCCCCCGGGACTCGCTCGAGGCGAAGCAGCCGCCCGTCGATGACGGGCTCGACGTTCCGGATCCCGCGCGCTACTACTCGCGCGAGTTCATGGACCTCGAGTGGCAGCGGCTGTGGCCGCGCGTCTGGCTGCTCGCGGGGGTGGCGAGCGACATTCCCGAGGAGGGGGATTACTTCGTATTCGAAGTCGGCCGCGAGGAGTTCGTCGTCGTGCGGCAGGCGGATGGTGGGATCAAGGCGTTCTACAACGTCTGCCCGCACCGCGGCAACCGTGTTTGCCTGAACGAGCGCGGCAGCGTGCCGCGCTTCACCTGCTCGTTCCATGGCTGGCAGTTCGGCTGCGGCGGCGCTCTCGAGCGCATCACCGACGAGGAGACGTTCGACCGGCGCCTGATTGCGCACCGGCCCGGCCTCACCGAGGTGCGATGCGAGGCCCACGGCGGCATCATCTTCATCAACATGGACGGCAAGGCGCCGCCCTTGAGGGAGTATCTCGGCCTGCCGGCGGGCTACATCGAGAACTATCAGATCGAGCGCATGCACGTGGTGCATCACGTGCGCAGCACGTGGCGCGCCAACTGGAAGACCGGCGTCGATGCCTTCTACGAGACCTACCATCTGCCCTGGGTGCATCCGCAGACGCAGACGGTCATGGAGGACTTCAGCCAGTACGATCTTTATCCGAACGGGGCGAGCCGCATGATCGTGCCGATCTGCGTCAAGTCCCACCGGGTCGGCGACCAGGACACCCTGGACGGGTACCTCAAGTTCATGCTGAAGGAGGCCGGCATCGACCCGGAGGGCTTCCGGGGCAGCGCGCGCGAGGTGCGCGCCGCGGTGCAGCGCGCCAAGCGCGAGCGGGCGCGGCGCGTGGGGCTCGCGCACTACGAGCGCTTCACGGACGGGCAGCTCACGGACAGCTGGGCGACGGGACTCTTCCCGAACGTGCAGATGGGAATGCATCCGGAAGGGGTGTTCATCATGCGCTTCCTGCCGCACCCGGATGACCCGGAGATCTTCATCTACGACACGATGATCCTCTACCGGCACGTCGACGATCCCGATTACACGGTGCCCGCGTGGATGGGGCTGCCCGCCGGCATCGACGTGACCGGCGCGACGCGCCCGCAGGTCGTGCACGTGCCGATCGGGCAGAAGCCCAACCTCGGCGACGTGCTCGACCAGGACTCCGAGCTCCTGCCCATCCAGCAGCGCGGCATCCGCTCGCGCGCCTTCCGCGGCCCGCTCTGGGGCGAGCAGGAGCAGCGCGTGCGTCATTTCCATCGCGAGCTCGACCGGTACATCCGGGGCGGGAAGTAGCGGCGCACCCGGGGGCACGGATGGCGGCCGGTCGAATAGATGTCTATTTCGTGGTGGGCGGCCGCTACCACGACTTCGACTTCGCGCGTCTCGAGCTCCTCAAGCTCCTGAGTGAGCACGAGCGCATCCGTACCCGTGTCGCCGAGAGCTACGCCGACCTCGACGCGATCGGAGCGTCCGATGCCCTCGTCACCTACACGTGCGACGTGCGCCCGGATGAGGCGCAGCAGCGGGCGCTTTCCGAGTTCGTCGGCTCGGGCCGGCGCTGGCTGGCCCTGCACGGCACCAACTCCCTCCTCGAGTGGACGCCGGAGGGCAAGGTCGACGCGCCCGACTCCATGCCCGTGCTCACGCGCCTCCTCGGCAGCCGCTTCATCGCCCATCCGCCGCTCGGGGAGTTCGAGGTGCGGGTGAGCGATCCGTCGCATCCGCTCGTGCGCGGCATCGATGCCTTCCGGGTGACCGACGAGCTCTATCTCTCGGAGCTTCACGGGCCGAACCGCGTGCTGCTCGAGACCCGCTACAACGGCAAGGCCGCGCGGGAGTTCGTGCGCCGGGACTGGCTCTCCGACGAGCCGCGTCCCGTGCTCTATCTGCACGGGCACGGCGCGGGCTCGGTGTTGTATCTCACCCTCGGGCACTGCCGCGGGCGTCTCGACATGCAGCCCCTCATCGAGGAGTACCCGCGCGTCGAGCGCTGCAGCTGGGAGTCGCCCGTCTACTACGAGCTTCTCAGGCGGGGGATCCGCTGGGCCGCGCGTCTGGACGAGGAGCGTGGCGGCCCGGAGCGCGGCGCGTGAGCAGGAGACCCATCCTCGGGCCCGTCATGCAGAACGCGTTCGTGGTGCAGGACCTCGATCGCGCGATCGAGCACTGGACGCGCGTCATGGGCGTCGGTCCCTTCTTCCTCTTCGAGCGCATCGCCTTCGACGAGCTCGTCTTCCGCGGACGGGAGGTGAAGCCCATGAGCCTCACCATCGCCATCGGCTACTGGGACGATCTGCAGATCGAGCTCATCCGCCAGCTCGATGATTCCCCGTCGATCTACACGGAGTTCGAGGCGGCTCACGGCACCGGCATGCATCACATGGGCGTCATGAGCCAGGCGCTCGATGCCGATCTCGCCGCGCTCGCGGGCCGGGGCGTGCAGCCGGTGCAGCGGGGGAGCCTCCCCGGAATGCGCTTCGCGTACGTCGCCACCGACCACCATGCCGGCGGCATGATCGAGCTCATCGAGGCGACGCGCGGGGCGCGTGCCCTGTTCGACCGCATGCGCGAGGCGGCGCAGTCCTGGGACGGGCGCGATCCGGTACGGCGCGTCGGCTGATCAGCCGGCCGCCCGCGCCGACGGCGCGGTGAACGGGCAGTAGTCCTCCCGGTCGACCACGTCGAGGACGAAGGAAAGCTTAGCCAGCCCGCTGATGACCGCCATCACCGCGCCGAGCTCGAGGATCTCAGCTTCCGCGAAATGGCTGCGCAGCTGCGCGTGCAGGGCGGGTGACAGCCGTCCCTCCATGTTGGTGAGCGCCACCTCGCCGGCATAGGCGATCACCGCGCGCTCGGCGCTCGTGAAGGGCCCATCCTGGCCGGCGGCGAGGGCGTCGATCTGCTCCTGGGTGAACCCCGCCGCCAGCGCTCCGGGCACGTTCTGGCGGTTGCAGGTCTGACAGCCATGCAGGAGCGAGAGCTTCAGCCGCGCGAGCTGCTTGTAGCGCTGCGCGACTTTGCCGCCGAAGAAGAGGCGCGCGTAGAAGCTGTCGAGCACGAACTCGAGGACCTCGGGCGCCTGGGCGAACACCTCGACGAAGGTCGCCGATCCCGTCAGCCCGTTCAGGGTCTCCCACGCCTGCTGCCAGCGGGGCTCGAGCTGCTGCCGGGGGATGCGTGAAAGCAGCGTATGGGCCATGGACCTGCTCCGAAGCGGCGGGGACCGCCGTCGCCGGCAGGATACCAAAAAAACAGGATAGATTGTTTTTTAGGTTCGTCTTCCGCTTCCCGGCGCGAGGCAGGGCCGGCCCGCGCTTGGTACCATGCGCGACCCCCGAGACGACCCAGATGGCTGTGCCTCTCCCATGACCGTAGTCACCCGATTTGCTCCGAGTCCCACCGGCATGCTCCACGTCGGAGGCGTCCGGACCGCGCTCTACAGCTGGCTCTACGCCCGCCGCATGGGCGGCAGGTTCGTCCTGCGAGTGGAGGACACGGACCGGGAGCGCTCGACGGATGAGGCGGTGCGGGTCATCCTCGACGGCATGGCCTGGCTCGGGCTCGACGCCGACGAGGGGCCCTACTACCAGTCCCACCGCTTCGACCGCTATCGCGCCGTGATCGGCGAGATGCTGGCCGCCGGCAACGCCTATCACTGCTACTGCACCAAGGAGGAGCTCGATGCCATGCGCGAGGAGCAGCTCGCGCGCAAGGAGAAGCCGCGGTATACGGGCCGCTGCCGCGACCGCACGGAGCCGCGCGCGGGTATCACGCCGGTGGTGCGCTTCCGCAATCCGCTCGAGGGTGCAGTCGTCGTCGATGACCTCATCCACGGGCCGGTGACCTTTCGGAACGCGGAGCTCGACGATCTCATCATCGCCCGCTCGGACGGCACGCCGACCTATAACTTCTGCGTCGTGGTGGACGACCGCGACATGGGGATCACGCACGTGATCCGCGGCGACGATCATCTCAACAACACGCCGCGGCAGATGAACATGCTGCGCGCGCTCGGCGCGACGCCTCCCGTCTACGCTCACGTGCCGATGATCCTCGGACCCGACGGCGCCAAGCTCTCGAAGCGGCACGGCGCGGTGAGCGTGCTGCAGTACGAGGAGGAGGGCTATCTTCCCGACGCGCTGCTCAACTACCTGGTGCGCCTCGGCTGGTCGCACGGCGATCAGGAGGTGTTCACGCGCGAGGAGATGATCGCCGCGTTCGACATCCGCGACGTCAACAAGGCGGCCTCCGCCTTCAACCCCGAGAAGCTCCTGTGGCTCAACCAGCAGCACATGATGCGTGCGGCGCCCGCGGCGATCGTGCCTCATCTGCGCGCGCAGTTGCGCCGGCTCGGGCTGGACTCGGACGACCAGCGCCTGCTCGAGGGGGTGATCGTGGCCCAGCGCGAGCGCGCCAAGACCCTGAAGGAGATGGCGCAGAACAGCCGGTACTTCTTCACCGACACCGTCGAGATCGATCCGAAGGCGGCCGCCAGGCATCTCGCGGGCGGCGGTATCGAGATGCTGGCCAGGGTCCGCGAGCGCCTGGGCGCGCTGCCGGAGTGGAATGCGGCCGCCATCCATGGCGCCCTCGATGAGCTGGCCACCGCCGCCGGGGCGGGCCTCGGCAAGATCGCCCAGCCGGTGCGCGTGGCCGTCACCGGCACGGCGGTGTCACCGCCGATCGATGCGACGCTCGAGCTCCTGGGCCGCGAGCGCTCGCTGGCGCGCATCGATTCGGCGATCGCGCGCACGCCCCCGGCGGCCTGAGCCGCCGCCGGCCTCAGGGAATGGATTTGCTGCCCGTGTTCGACAGGGTGCTCTCCAGTCCGCTCGTCGTGTAGGCGCTGACCGCGAAATACCAGGTCCCGCTCGTGAGGCTGCCGATGGTGTAGCCGGTCGCGCCCGCGTTGGCGATGTCGATGACGGTCGACAGCGCGGAGGGCGATGAGCCGTAGTGGATGCGATAACCGGCGAGGTCCGTCAGGGCGGAGCCGTCGGTGTTGTTGACGGGCGCCGTCCAGGAGAGAGTCGCAGAGCCGGAAGTGACGGGCTGAGTCACGTTGATGGAGAACGGAGCGAGGGACGCGCTGGTGTAGCCGTCGCTCACCGAGATCACGATGCTGGAGAAGGTCCCGGAGCTCGTCGGCGTGCCCGAGAGCGTACCGGTTGCGATGCTGAAGGTCGCCCAGGAGGGCTTGTTCTGCACGCTGAACGAGAGCGGGTCACCGTCGGTATCGCCGGCCTTGGGCGTGAAGGTGTAAAGGGTTCCGGCCGTGTCAGTGGTGCTGGGGGTTCCCGAGATGGTCGGCGCGGTGTTGGCCACGGCCGGAGCCGAGACGGTGATGCTGAAGGGAGCCAGCGAGGCGCTGGTCTGGCCGTCACTCACTGAGATCACGATGCTGGAGTATGTTCCGGCAGTCGAGGGGGTGCCGGACAGAGTGCCGGTCGCGGCGCTGAAGGACGCCCAGGAGGGCTTGTTCTGGATGCTGAAGGTGAGGGCATCGCCGTCGGTATCAGACGCCTTCGGCGTGAAGGCGTAGGCAGTCCCGACGGTGCCTGTGGTGGCTGGCGCACCGGAGATGGTCGGCGCCGTGTTGGCGGTGGGCGGAGCCGATACCGTGATGGTGAAGGGCGCGAGCGATGCGCTCGAGACGCCGTCGCTGACGCTGATCACGATGTTCGCGAAGCTTCCGGCGGCCGTGGGAGTTCCCGAGAGCTGGCCGCTCGCCGAGTTGAAGCTCGCCCACGCCGGCTTGCCGGAAATCGAGAAGGTGAGCGTGTAGCCGCGCGAGTCGGTCGCGGTCGGCGTGAAGCTGTAAGCGGTCCCGGCGACGTCGGTGGTCGGCGGCGTGCCGGAGATGGTAAGTCTGTATCTCCACCAATGAGATCCGCGTGCGTGCGCCGCGCCCATCCCTAGGGCCGCCGCGAGCGCGCAGACACAGATGGCGAGCTGGCGGAAGCGCGCCGGACGCTGAATGTTGGAATACCGCATACGCTCGAGCCTCCCAGGGCAATCGTGTTGAGAACTGCCAAGGGCGGCGAAGCGTGTTGGTTATCCGCGCGGCTTCCCGCGGCGCGAATCGGATGACGGTGCCGCGCTCCCTGCGGGCACCGGCAACCCCGCTGTCTCGGCGGACCGCTGGTGCAGCCCTTTGAGACCGGTAGCTTTGCGTCCCCGCCTCGCGGCGGGTTTGCCCTTGAGCTTAAGTTAGATTGTTTGATAGGCCGCGCGCAATTGTCTCGACAGGCAGACGTACGATGTTGGAGACAGCGTACGGAGTTGGAGACAGCGTACGGAGTTGGAGACACGTGTGTGTTTGGCGACGCTGTGGTCGGGCGAGCGGATTCGCGCGGATCACGAGCGCCGGATCATCAGGGATTGCGCTGGACGCAGTGCTGGGGGCCTGAGCGTGCGGGGCGACCGTTCCCCGCGGCGGCGTGGGCGGCGGCCCCTGCGGGTGGGTCGAAATGTGCCCCCCGTCCCGCGGATCAGGCCCGAAAACCCCTGCTTCTTGACAGCCCGCCGGCGCTTACGTACCTTCGCCGGCCTCCTGTGGGGCCATAGCTCAGCTGGGAGAGCGCTTGCATGGCATGCAAGAGGTCGGCGGTTCGATCCCGCCTGGCTCCACCAATCAAATCAGGAACTTAAGTCCCACCCGCCAGCGCCCGCGGCCGTCAGCCCTTGGGCAGCACGATCGGGCGCTCGCGCAGCAGCAGCACCCAGTCCCCGTTCTCCATCAGCGCCTCGCGCCCGAGCTCGCGCAGCAGCGCGATGAGGGCGTGATGCCGGTCGTGGCGCGCAGGGTTGCGCTCGAGGTGCTCGGCGAAGCGCCGGGCGCGGCGGAAGATCCCGGCGAAGCGCGCGTATTGATTGACCTGGGTCCGAAGGCCCAGCCGCTCGGCGTACGTTTCCCAGAGCGCGGCGCCGATCGGCGCGAAGCCCATGAGGACGACCAGCCAGCGGTGCCAGAGGGGCAGGGCTTCCAGGCGGTTCCAGAACACCACGAGAATCGTGGTGGCAAGGAGTCCCGCGCCGAGGAATATCTGCGAGGCACGCTCGAAGCGGTGCAGGCGCCGGCCCTGCGAGTGAGCGCGATCCGCGTAGTACGCGGCCTGGCCGCCGATCCAGTGCTCGAGTGCGAGCTCGGGGTGCGCCCCTTGCGGAGGCGCCAATGCGGCGGCCGCGCGCAGCGCTTCGCGGATCCAGCGCAGCTCATCGGCCTGCTTGCGCAGGTACGAGGACGAGGCGCTGTCGGCGAGCCCCGCCAGCCGCCAGTAGAACTGCACGCGCAGGCCTTCGGCCAGCGCGCGGTAATCGAGATACCGGCCCTGCACGTCGCGGCCGCTCTGCCAGAGCAGTATTCCGGTCAGAGAGGCGAAAGTCGCGAGATAGGCCGCCGGCAGCGCGCGCCACGGCAGCACCTCGGCGTAGATCTCGAACATCAGAGCGAGCAGCGCCGCGAAGAGCAGCGTGAGTCTCAACACCAGCCGTGTGAGCCGCTGGTAATGGCGAGCGTAGAGGTCCGCTGCGGCGAATGAAGTCGCGAGCGTCCGGTCGCCCGCGGAGCGCGAGTCGATGTCAGGCAGCAGCGCGCCGGCTGCCTGGCGCAGGTCTTCCGCCATCGAATGGCGCAGCGGCTCGCTGTTGAACCGCTCGATGCGGCTGCACAGGGTGTGAAACAGCGACTCGTCGTCTTCCTCGGGAAACAGCCACTCGGGCTCTTTTGTCGCGGCCGCCGTCTCGCCGGCACGCGGTGTGTGAACGTGATACACGGGTCCGCCGTCCTCGGCATCGAGCGGCCGCAGGCCGGCCTCGGGCAGGCCGGATGGGCCTTCGAGCTTCATCCGCACGACGGCGGCGGTTCCCGCGTCCGAGGCGGCCGTCCGGCCGTCCCACAGCGCGAGCAGCAGATGACTCTGCTGAGCGAGGAACATGCCGACGGCGCGGTAGCGCTTCTCCCGCTGCTCGTGAGCGCTCGGCTGCTCGCGGCCGGATGCTGCGTCCCGCGGCAGCACGAACACCTGCTCGGGCGGAACGCGCCGCAGGATCGAATGAAACTCCGCCGCGCTCCCGGGGAAGTCGCGCTCGTAGTCCTCCGGCTCGAGAGGGAGGGGCACGAGCAGCTCGTGGCCTTCCTCGATCGCGACTTCGGCCACCAGGCGGTCGGCCCCTTCCGCGAGCGCGGTGAGGATTCTCAAGGGCGTCGAGGGATAACGCCGCCGCAGCTGCGCGAAGAGCTCGCGCACGTGCGCGCGAAGCCCCGGCAGGTCAGCGTCCCGCAAGTGGCGGTGTCCCGTCACGCCGATGACGATCGGCAGCCGTCCGTCCGGCGCGGCCGAGCTCGCTGGACCCGTCATGCTCATGCGCTTCAGGCCGGTGCTTTGCCCGGGGCGACGTTGAGCATGGTTAGGGCGAGGGA
>DASZYK010000289.1:0-3450 GCA_035545455.1 Steroidobacteraceae bacterium | reverse complement strand
CGATACCGTCGGGCAGCACCAGCGGATCGTAGTTGATGTCGCGGCAGGGGCCGCTGGCTTGCGGCTCGGTGCGTTCGATGACGAGTGTTCCGAAATCGACAGTGGGGCGGCCGGCCGGCCATTCCCGGGCGGGGTCATCGGTCGGGTCGCCCGGCTCAGCCAAAGTGACGAGCAGCCGCCAGCGCAGCGGCCCTCGGGACAAGCGCTCGCGCAGGTCGGCCTTCAAATAGTCTGGTGAGCGCGGAGTGAAGGCCCCGAGCACACCCGAAGCGGCGTCCGGCACCATGCTCCAGCGCACCGGATGCCGTCGGCCGTCGGGACCGACGAAGATGAATGCATCGAGACTGAAGTAGCTGTCAGTCGCAAAGCTCGCGGACGGCTTGGCCGTCCTCGCCCAAGCGCGGAATGCGGCCGTCTCCGGGTGAGCGGCAAAGAACGCTGCCAGCTTGCGCGGGTCCGGCTTGCCCGTGGCCGGAACGGGCTGTTGCGCTTGCAGCATCTCGTAGAAAGCCTGCGGAGTCGAGACCGGAAAGACGGGCATGCTGTTCATGCCGGTGCGCCACTGCTGCCCGTCGGCCAGCGCGAATCGCAGCGCCATGCTGCGGATCGGCACACTGCCGTCCGGCGCATAGGGATTGCCGCCCGGGATCGCGAAGCGCCCCACTATCGGCGTGCGTCTTCCGGGCTCGAAGACTTGCGCCGCCGAGTACCGCGCCCCCTGTCCATTGCTGCGGAAATAGCCCGTCACGCACACGCCTTTGGCGTGATTGCGCCGGTAGCCGGAGTGGACCCCGTAGTCCGCCTGTAATTGATTCACGAGCCGCTCGGGCGTGAGCCGATGGGGTGCCAGCCATCCGCCGACGTATCCGAAAGCGCCGGCGGAGCCGGCGACCACGACCGCAATTACGCCGGTGGACAGGAGATTGCGACGCATTCGCGCGCGAGTGTCGGATGGCGTCTCATTCATGGGTCTCTCCGCGGGGTTCTGCATTCCGTGCAGCTGAGACGTCCGGTGACGGCGGGTTATTCCCTCGCCGCAAAATGGAATAATCAGCCTGATGCGGCGTCCTATCGACACATGCGACACGGCCGAGACCGCCGTCCGATGACCGATCACGCTATCGATGACTTGCTCAGAGAGCAGATCCCGCGGCTGCGGCGCTTCGCCTATTGGCTCACCCGAGACCCTGAGGACGCTGACGATCTGGTGCAATCCACGCTCGAGCGCGCGCTGTCGCGCTGGGAGAGCCGCCGCGATGCCACGGCGCTGAAGCCCTGGCTGTTTTCCATTCTCTACCGGAATTTCCTGAGCACCCGCAGGCGCTCGCGGCGGTATGCGTCGATGCTCGAGCGATTCACCCGCGGCCAGCCCGAAGAGCATCCCTCGGCGGAGCGCGAAGCCGCGGCGCAGAGCTCGCTCGAGGCCCTGCAGACACTGTCGTCCGAGCAGCGCAGCCTCCTGCTGTGGGTCTCGGTCGAGGGCCTCAGCTACCAGGAAGTCGCCCAGATCCTCGACATACCGATGGGCACGGTGATGTCGAGGCTTTCACGCGCCCGCCGGGCGCTGCGCCGCGTGCTCGAGGGTGAGATTCGCACTCCGATCCTGCGTGTACTGAAATGAACACCACACCGAGCGAATACGAGATTCACGCCTACGTCGATGGCCGCCTCGACGAGGTCAGGCGGCAAGCGGTGGAGTTCTACCTCGCGCAGCACCCCGAGCGCGCGGCGGAAGTACGGGCCTGGCAACGCGATGCGCAACTGTTGCGCGCCGA
The DNA here is from genome assembly GCA_035545455.1 of Steroidobacteraceae bacterium. GTDB lineage: Bacteria > Pseudomonadota > Gammaproteobacteria > Steroidobacterales > Steroidobacteraceae > 13-2-20CM-66-19. The sequence goes on along the minus strand of DASZYK010000289.1, from coordinate 1,675 downwards.
GCTGAGCGGAGTACCGGATCTCACCGACAATCCGGCGCTCGATCCGGCTCGAATCCGAGCCCGGCGGCGGGAACGAACCCGGACCAGATGGGCCACCGCCGCCATGGTGCTGCTCAGTGTCGTGGTAGGCGGTCTCGCCGGCTGGCAGGCGCGCAGTTGGCGATATGCCGCGCTCCGCCTCCCCATGGCCGATGCGGTTCAGGCGTATCGCATGTACACGCGCGAGCAGGCGGGACATTTCGACTTCGTGTCGGAGCGACATGGAGATCTGCAGGCGTGGATGGGGACGCATCTCGCGGGGGCACCCAGCCCGCCCGACCTGGCAGCGGCGGGATTCCATCCCGTGGGCGCGAGACTCGTCGCTACCGCGGACGGGCCGGCCGGCATGGTGCTCTACGTGGATGCACGGGGCGAAGCCATCACCTACTACGTCCGTCCGCCATCGCCTCTCGGAATCCTCCCTCCTGGCCACCGGCGCGACGGCGACCTGATCGCCGAGTACGGCTCGGCGAACGGCTATGACTTTGCATTCGTCAGCCGCAGCGACCCTGAGGTTCTGCAGGCCCTGCGTCGGGCCATACGCTCCCTGACGTAGAAGACTTCCGCTGGCGCCGCGCGGGGCTGGCAGCCGGGGTGCTCATCGGGTGGGCGTGCCGGCGTACACGTATACCGGTGGGCGCGCAACCAACCTCGGGGCGCCACCTCTGGCCATGGCGTCACACTCGGATTACTGGACGGGCACCGATGGTGGCGCGTACCTCACGAGTACTCCCCCATTCAGTTGATCTCGAACACTGCGCCCTCGCCGTTTGCACCGCCGTACTGCGTCGTTCCGTACACGTTTCCGGCGCTATCCATGACCAGACCTCCGACCGGGTTCTGTCCGTCGGTGCCGCTGAAGGAGTGCACGATGGTCTCCGTGCCGTCGGCGGCGAGCTTGAACACGGTGCCGCCGCCGAGAAAGCCGCTCTGGGGCGTCGTCCCATAGAGGTTTCCGCTGCTGTCTCTGATCAACGGCGCACTCGGGGAGATTCCATCCCATCCCTGGCCGAAGGAGTGCAGGATGGATTCCGCGCCGCCGGCGCTGAGCTCGAAGGCCGCGCCGTTTCCATATGCGCCACCGCTTTCGGTCGTGCCATAGAAATTCCCGGCGCCGTCCATCACCAGGGCCGCGGCCGGCTTGGAGCCGTCCGTCGTGCCTCCCGAGAAGGAGTACAGAACGGATTCCGTGCCGGCGGCGCTGAGCTCGAACACCGTGCCATCACCGTGCGCGCCGCCGGCGGTCGTCGTTCCATAAAGGTTTCCGGCGCTGTCGATGATCAGCGCCGCCGCGGGATTCGACCCTGCGGCAAGCGCGAAGGAGTACAGGACACTTTCCGTGCCGCCGCCGCTGATCTTGAACACCGTGCCCTCGCCAGCCGTGCCGCCGTTCGCCGTCGTCCCGTAAAGGTCTCCGGCACCGTCCATGACCAGACCCGCGACGGGGTACTCTCCGTCAGTGCCGCTGCCCGCGAAGGAGTAGAGCACGGATTCCGTGCCGTCGGCACTGATCTTGAACACTGTGCCATAGTTGTATTGACCGCCATATTCAGTCGTGCCGTAGAGATTCCCGGCGCTGTCCATGATCAGCGGCGCCTCCGGATTCGCGCCATCACTCGTACCGCCCGCGAAGGAG
>DASZYK010000288.1:0-10913 GCA_035545455.1 Steroidobacteraceae bacterium | reverse complement strand
CGCCACAGGTCCTCTCCACGCCGCGCGCGGTCGAGACCTGCTCCGGAGTCAGGCCGGGCTGGCTGGAGAGGGGCCCGCCGGCGACCGCGCCGGGTCCGCGGGAGACGAGCAGCTTGACCGTCGAGCCGCGCAGCGCGGTCGTGCCCGGAGCCGGCTGCGAGGCGGCAATCTCGCCCGCCGGTACACTCGTGCTGTAGGTCTGTCCCACCGTGACCACGAAGCCGGCCGCGCTGAGCTCCGCGGTCCCCGCGGCCTGTGTCTTGCCGACCAGGTCGGTTGGAACGGTGACGCTCGGCTGCGCGACCGTCACCGTCATCGTGCCGCTCGCCACCTGGTCCTGGCTGTCGGACACCTGGTAGACGAGCGAGTCACTGCCGGTGAAACCCGGACTGGGAGTGTAGGTGATCGTGGTGCCGGAGACGGTGGCAGTGCCCTGTGCCGGTCCGGACACCACACTGACCGTGAACTGCAACCCACTCCCGCAGTCGAGATTGTTGCAGCGGATGTCGCCGCCGGCGAGGAGGTCGACGGTGAGCGGGGTCGCGACGGTGGTCGATGTCGTGAAGCTGTTCGCGCTCAGCTGGGACGGAAAGACGGTCGCCGCCACCGTCGCCGTCGCGCTCGCCGAGATGTCGGGGGCGTTGACCGCAACGGCGAAGGAGTCGTTGCCGAAGAAGTTGGGGCCGGGAGTGTATTCATACATCAAGGTGCAATTGAGGGTGAGGCCGTCCACGACCGCGGGACAGTCGCTGCCGCTCGACTGGTAGGTGAGCGTACCCCCGCCCGCCGTGGCGGCACTCTGGGTCCACGTGAGCGAGGACAGCACGTTGCCGCTCGATGTGACCACGACCGGAAAGGTGAACGGGCCCGATGGCGGGTTCGACACGCTGAGCTGCGGGGGCGCCGACAGCGAGAGCGACACGGCGCTTTGCGCATGAGCGGTCCGAGCCAGGGAAAAGAGCGCGCCGGCCGCCAGCAACACGGCCGCACTGCAATCCCGCATCGAGCGGCCGACGAAAGCTGCCACCTCGAGCTCCCCCGAAAGCCCCGTCCGGCATGGACGTTTGGACCCGGCCGCCGCGGCTCTTTGGCAGGCGAGACGGCGCCGACTCGGATTTGTTCGTCCGGGTAGGATAACATCGGCACCTCGGAGCTCGAGGCCGGCAGCGCCTCGCCGAAGCGCGGGATGCGTGGTACTCGCTTGCGTCCTTGGGTGGTTTCAGGTACTTACGTGCCAGTCTTGCCGGCTAAGGGGTCGATGTGGCTCGCGCCAAGGTGATCGATTTCGATTACTACCAGTTCATCGGCCTGCTGCGGCGCGCGACGGACGCGGGCAAGCGGCTGGAGCGGGGGGACGCGGGCTGGGGGGAGTACGTCAAGTCCCACGGAATCAACGAGATCGCCGCCTCCGCCATCGCGCGGCAGAAGTTCGAGAGCCCCACCGCCGTGATCATCGACGAAGGCCAGGATACCGACGGGCTCTATTTCTACTCGAAGAACGAGGAGGCTTGTCTTCGGCTGGTGCCGCTGCCCGATTAGGCGGCCATGTATCTCTCGCTCGAAGTCGTCAGTCCTCAGGCCGCCTCGCTCGGCGCGGAACGGCGCCGCCTGGTCGGCGCCTCGGGACTCACGATCGGGCGGGTTCCCGGCAACGATTGGGTGATCCCGGATCCCTATATCTCCAAGCAGCACGCCCGGATCACCTTCGCGAACGGCGCCTTCCTCGTCGAGGGCCTGGGCCGCAATCCCATCGCGATCGGGAGCCCGGACAACGTCATCCCGAGCCATCAGCCGCGTCCCCTGCGGGGCGGCGACCGGCTCTTCATCGACCAGTACGAAATCCGCGTGTCAGCCGTGGAGGGGGCCGCGCCGGCCGCCCGTCCGCCGATCGATGATCCGTTCGGCATCGTCGATGCCGCACCGGCTCCCCCGGGATCTTTCAGCGCGGCCCCGCCGGCTGCCGTTCCGGCGGCTGGCCCGGCCGCCCTGGTGCCTGACTCCTGGGAGAGCGGTCCCGGGGGCGGCAGCTTCTCGGATACCGCCGAGCTCGATCCCCTGAATGCCCTGGGTGGACGCGCCGCCCCGGTCAGCGAGCCACCGCCGGTCGACTGGCAACGGGCTTCGCCTCTCAAGGACCATTTCGAGCCGCCGGCGCCTTCACGGCCTGCCGCGGCCTCGGGCATCCCTGACAACTGGGACCGCTCGGTCGTCACCCCTCGGCCCGCCCCGGCGGCCGCCCGACCTGCGCCGGCACCGTCCGGTATCCCCGACAACTGGGACCGCTCGGTAGTGGCCGGTGTCCGGCCCGCGCCGGGGCAGCCGGCACCGGTGCCGCATCAGGCCGCGGCGCGGGCAATTCCCGGCGGCGAGCCCCGTTCTCCAGCGCCCCCCGCGGCCGCGCCGCCGCGGCCGCGCATGCCTCTCCCTCCCAGACAGCGACCCGATCCCGAGGCGGCCACACCGGTCGTGCCGGCGGGCATGGAGCGGGCCGCGGCCCCTGCGCCTGCCGGGCGCCCCGGCGTGAGCGCCGGCGCGGGCGGGCCAACCGCTTCCAAGCCGGCTCCGCTGCCCGCCGACCTCGCCGAGCTGTTGCGCGGCGCCGGCCTCGCAGACCGGGATCTCTCGCCGGAGACCCTGCGGGAATTGGGACAGGTGCTGCGCATCGTCGTGCAGGGCGTGATGGAGGTGCTGCAGGCGCGCGCCGAGATCAAATCGCAATTTCGCCTGCCGCTCACCCGCGTGCAGGCGAAGGAAAACAACCCGCTCAAGCTCTCTCCCAACGTCGAGAGCGCCTTGCATACCCTCCTGGTGCAGCGCAATCCCGGCTACCTGCCGACGGTGCAGGCGTTCGAGGACGCGTTCGCGGACATCCGCAGCCACCAGATGGCCATGCTCGAGGGGCTGCGCGTCGCCTTCGAATCGATGCTGAAGAGCTTCGACCCCAAGGGGCTCGAGGAGGAGTTCGAGAAGTCGGCCGGGCGCGGGGGACTTCTCGGCTTCGGCGGCCGAGCGAAACACTGGGATCTGTATGTCGAGCGCTTCGCGCGTCTCGGAACGGACCCGGACGATATTTTCAGGCGTCTCTTCGGCGACGTGTTCGCGGAAGCGTATGAGCGGCAGCTCGAGCGGCTGAAGAGCCTGCGGGTCTGAAATACACGGCGGCATCAGCAGCGTGTTGACCTTGCGCGTTCAGCTCCGCACCGGCGGCCAAAGTCGCGCCTTCGGCCGCCGCTGCGAGGCACGATCCGCGCAACGGCCGCACGCCGGTATTGCCAACGAAAAAGGGGGGTTCTGGTCTTGAAGAGAGCGCGTATCGCCGCGGCGCTGGCCGCCGCGGCATTGGGTCTGGCCGGCTGCGCCGGTGCGCCGCAGCCGAAGCCGACCCCGGCGAGCGCGGTGCTGTCAGTGGCGCCGGACGTGAATCCGGACGAGACCGGCCGCGCCTCGCCGATCGTCGTCCGTGTCTATGAGCTGAAGCAGTCGGATGCGTTCAACAATGCCGACTACTTCGCGCTGATGGACCACGAGCAGGAGACGCTCGGGGCCAGTCTCGTCCATCGGGAGGAATACGAGCTCTCGCCCGGCGAGACGCGGACGCTCCCACTCAACATACCGCCCGAGGCGCACTACATCGCGGCGATCGCCGGCTATCGCCGGATCATGAGCGCGACCTGGAAGGCGCTCGCGCCCGTGCCCGATGCGTGGGCGCGCGACCGCAAGCATCCTCATCGGGTGACCATCCAGGTGGGGCGGGCGGCCCTGGCGATCGTGCAATAGGCAGGCGCATGTCTTCCAACAATCGAGTCGTCTGGTCGGAGGGGCTCTTCCTCCGGCCGCAGCACTTCCAGCAGCAGTCGCGCTACCTCGAGCGCTATGTCGAGGGGCGCAGCCGTGAGCTCAGGGCCCATTCGTGGGGGTTCACGGAGCTCGAGATCGAGAGGGATCTGCTCGGCATCGGCAAGCTCGGCCTGCGGCGCGCCGCCGGAGTCTTCCCCGACGGCACCCCCTTCGCCATGCCGGACGACGACCCGTTGCCGGCGCCCGTCGAGCTGACTCCACAGGTGCGCGACCAGCAGGTCTACCTCGCCGTGGCGCTGCGCAAGGAGGGGGCGCGGGAGTCCGAGCGGGGGGACCGGCCCGATGGCATCGTGCGCTACCGGTCGGCCGACTTCGAGTCGCGGGACGTCACCTCCGATTCCAACACGACGGCGACGCTGGAGGTGGCGGCGCTGCGCTCGCGCCTGCTGCTCGCGTCCGAGCCGCGGGAGGACTACGCCTGCATTCCGCTGGCGCGCATCCAGGAATGCCGGGCCGATCGCGTGGTGGTCCTGGACGAGCGCTTCATTCCCACCGTCCTCAATGCCCATCGGGCCCTGCGCCTGGCCACCTTTCTCACCGAGCTGCAGGGGCTGCTGCATCAGCGGGGCGAGGCCCTGGCCGCCCGCGCGGTCGCCTCGGGCCGCGGCGGCGCCGCGGAAATCGCCGACTTTCTCATGCTGCAGACGGTCAATCGCCATGAGCCGGTGATCGACCACTACGTATCGAGCCGGCTCGTTCACCCGGAGGACCTCTATCGGCTCTGCCTCGAAATTGCGGGCGATCTGGCGACGCTCACGACGACGAGCCGCCGTCCGGCGAAGCTCCCCGGGTATCGTCACGAGGATCTGCAGGCGGGCTACGAGCCGCTCATCGCGGCGCTGCGCGCCTCGCTCAGCGTTGTGCTCGAGCAGAACGCCGTGCCCATTGCGCTCGAGAAGAAGCGCTTCAACATCTTCGTCGGCGTGGTGAACGACAAGTCGCTCTTCGAGAGCGCGGCATTCGTCCTCGCGGCCCGCGCCGACGTTCCCGCGGAGGCTCTGCGGCGCGGATTCCCGTCGCAGGCCACGCTGGCGACCGTGGAAGGCATCGCCAAGCTCGTGAACGACCATCTGCCCGGCGTGCCCCTGCAGCCGCTCTCGGTGGTGCCGCGGCAGATCCCGTTTCATGCCGGCTTCAGTTACTTCGAGCTCGACCGGGCGAGCCCGCGCTTCCGCGAGCTCGCGGGCGCCGGCGGTATCGCCATCCACGTCCCGGAGACCTTCCCCGGCCTCGGCCTGGAGCTGTGGGCCATCCGAGGTTAGCGTTCATGCCAGAGCACACGCCTGACGACCCGTCGGTTCCTCCCGAAGGGACATTGATGCGGCCCAGGCCCGGAGCAGGGCGGCGCGTCCCCCCGCCCGCTGCGCCGTCGAGCCCGTTCGCGGCCGTGAGCCCGCGCTCCGCCGCAAGCGCCGCCGCTGCGCCGCCGCTGGGAGCGCCTGCCGGTGACCTGGGCGACTTCCTCGGTGACGGGAGAAATCCCGTTCTGCAGGCTGCCGCACCGCTCCTGATCCTGGCCGCACGTCTCGGCACGAGCGTGCAGCAGGCGAGCATCCCGACTCTGCGCCAGCAGGCCGTCCAGGAAGTGCGCACCTTCGACGAGAGGCTGCGCTCGTCCGGCGTGTCACGCGAGGACGCGCTCGTCGCCCGGTATGTGCTCTGCACGTTCGTGGACGCTGCGGTTCTCAACACTCCCTGGGGCGCTCAGGGGGACTGGGCGGGACAGTCGCTGCTCGTCATCTTCCACAAGGAGGTCTCGGGAGGCGAGAAGTTCTTCGAGATCCTCAAGCGGCTGCAGGCCGACCCGTCGCGGTATCTCAACCTGATCGAGCTTCTCTATGTGTGCCTCGCTCTCGGATACGAGGGCAAGTACCGTCACGATCCGAACGGCGCCCTCGAGCTGTCGCGGCTGCAGCACGATCTGTACGAGGTCATCCGCGAGCGTCACCCGCTGCGCGAGGAGGAGCTCTCGCCGCGGTGGCAGGGCACGGAGGATCGCCGCAACCCCATCATCCGCTACGTGCCGTGGTGGACGGTCGCCGCCGCGGGCGCCACGGTGCTGTTGATCGCGTTCCTCGTCTTTCACACGCGGCTGTCCGCGCAGGCCCGGCCGATCGAGACGGCGCTCGCCGCGCCGGCCGTGCCGGTGGATTACGCGGCGACGCCCAGCGCGCCGACGCGCCTGCAGCAGTTGCTTGCGCCCGAGATCGCCCGCGGACTGCTCACCGTGGAGGATCTCGGCGGGAAGACGGTCGTCACTCTGACGGCGCGCAATCTCTTTCCCTCGGCGAGCGCGCGCATCAACCCGAGCCTCGACCCGACTCTCCTCAAGGTCGCGCAGGCGCTCGATCGGCTTCCGGGCCGGATCGTCGTCGTCGGCCACACGGATGACCTGCCGGTGCACTCGTTCAGGTACGCGGACAACCTCGAGCTGTCACGGGCCCGCGCGGTGGCGGTCGCGGACCTGATGAAGCCCGACATCGCCGATTTCGGCCGGGTGCAATGGCAGGGCGTAGGGTCCAGCCAGCCCCGCTATCTGCCGGCGAACACGCCCGGGAACCGCGCGCGCAACCGGCGGGTGGAGATCATTTACGTGCCCGCCACCGCGGGCTGGCAGGTGCCGCCGCGATGAAGAGCCTCCTCGGCAAGCGCTGGCTGTGGCTGCTGCTCGGCCTCATCCTGTTGTCCGCCGTCATCTGGATCGGCGGACCGTACCTCTCGTTCGCCGACTACCCGCCGCTCGCCTCGGCGCTCGCGAGAGGGGTGCTGATCGCCCTGTTGTTCGCGGTCTGGGGCGCGCGAGTGTTGTGGCGCGGCCTCTCCGCCTCGCGCGCCGCGAGCCGGCTCGCAGGGCAGATGGCGCGGCAGGAGGATCCGGCCGCGGCGCGCGCCTCGGCGGACGCGCGCCAGATGGAGCAGCGGTTCGAGGAAGCCGTCGAGGCGCTGCGCGGATCGCGCAAGGGCCGTACGAGCCTCTACGACCTTCCGTGGTACATCATCATCGGGCCGCCGGGGGCCGGCAAGACGACGGCGATAGTCAACTCCGGACTCAACTTTCCGCTCGCGCAGAAGTTCGGCAAGGAGGCGCTGCGCGGCGTCGGCGGCACGCGCAACTGCGACTGGTGGTTCACCGATCAGGCGATCCTGCTCGACACCGCCGGGCGCTACACGACCCAGGACTCCGACCGGGCGAGCGACGCCGCCGGCTGGAAGGGATTCCTGGGACTCCTGCGCAGGTTCAGGAAGCGGCGTCCCATCAACGGCGTGCTCGTGGCGATGAGCCTGGCGGACCTCGCCACCCAGTCGGATGCCGAGCGCGCGCGGCATGTGGCCGCGGTCCGCGAGCGGCTCGACGAGCTGCACCGGGAGCTCAAGATCGAGCTGCCGGTGTACCTGGTGCTGACCAAGGCCGATCTGCTGGCCGGCTTCAACGAGTTCTTCGACGACCTGCCGCAGCAGGGCCGCGCGCAGGTGCTCGGCACCACTTTCGCGCTCGAGCGCTCGCGCGCCGGCACCGCGGCGCAGCAGCTCGCGCCGGAGCTGGATGCGCTGCTCGAGCGCCTGAATGCGCGCATGCTCGGCCGCCTCCAGTCGGAACGGGACCTGCAGCGGCGAGGCCTCATTTTCGGCTTCCCGCGGCAACTCGCGGGTATCCGGCACGCGCTCGAGTCGTTCGTCGGCGAGACCTTCGGAGCGGGAGCGTTCGAGGGCGGCTTCTGGCTCCGCGGCGTGTACTTCACGAGCGGCACTCAGGAGGGCACGCCGATCGATCGGATGCTCGGCGCCCTGGCGCGCACGTTCGGGCTCGGCGTGAAGGCCGTCGCCACTTCCGCCGACCGCGGCAAGGCGTACTTCATCCAGCGCCTGCTGAGCGATGTCGTTTTCCGGGAGAGCGGCCTCGCCGGTGTCAATCGTCTCGCGGAGGTTCGCCAGGCGCTCGTTCAGGCCGGCGCGTACGTCGGAGCGCTCGCGGTCACCCTGCTGTTGCTCCTGGGAATGATCGTGAGCTACGGCCGCAATCGGTCCTATCTGAGCGACGTCGCCGCCGCGGCGCAGCCGATCGCGGCCCTGCCGCCCCCGACGCCCGCGAATGCCGCGGCGGATCTGCCGCGCCTCGATGCCTACGGTGCGGTCGAGCTGGCCGCGAGCCGCAACGGCCAGGGGGTGCCGCTCTCCATGCGCTTCGGGCTGAGTCAGAGAGATGCGATCTACGGCGCGGCTCACGACGCTTACCTGCGGGAGCTCAATGTCGGCGTCGTCCCGGCGCTGGCGGGCGCCTTCCACGACCAGATGACGCGGCTCCCCGGCGATGCGGAGAAGCTCTACGAGTACCTGAAGGCGTATCTCATGCTCGGCTCGCCGGGCCGGCTGGTTCCCGCGGAGATGCAGTTCATGGGGGATCACGTCTGGCGAAGCCAGGGCGGCCTGGACGACTCGACCGTGGAGCGCCTCGATCGGCATCTGGCGGCGCTGCTCGCCGACCCGGCCCGCGTGCAGCCGGTGCCGCTCGACACTCAGCTCGTCGAGCAGGCCCGCACTTCGCTGCGGCAGGCGTCTTTGCCGGTTCTGATGTACAGCCGTCTCAAGCTGAGCTACGCCGGCGACACCCGCGACGCGATTCACCTCGATCAGGAGATCGGGCTCGGCGGGACGAGCGCCTTCATGCGCCGCAGCGGCACGCCGCTGTCACAGCCGGTTCCGGCGCTCTACACGCGCACGGTGTTCGATCGAGTCGCCGCCACGGGCAAGTACGAGGTCGCCAGGGACTTCATCGGCGAGAGCTGGGTGCTCGGGCCTGGAGTGGCCTCGGCGGCCGACCTGCCGAAGCTCGCTGACGGCATGATGCAGCTCTACGAGGATGACTACATCCGCTACTGGGACTCGCTGCTCGCCGACATCGCGCCGCGGGCGGCGGCGAGCCCGCAGCAGCTCGCAGACATGATGGCGCTGCTCGCGGGCGCCACATCGCCGCTCAAGCGGCTGCTCGTCATCGCGGCTGACAACACCAACCTGCTGAAGCCCCCGCCGAAGAGCGCCCAGGCGGCGGCATCGGTCAAGGCGGCGATCGCCACGAAGCTCTCCGCGCTGGAGCAGACTTTCGGCGCCACGCCCGCCGCGCAGCGGCCGGGAACGCGCGTCACGCAGCACTTCGCGGCCTTGCAGAAGCTGGTGGAGGGGCCGCCGGGCGCGGCGCCCATCGATCAGACGCTGCACGCGATCTCGCAGATCCAACAGCAGCTCGCGGGCATCGGCGGTGGCCTGGGCGATACGAACGCGCTGTCCGCCGTCGCCTCACAGGCGCAGGCGAGCGCGCTGGCGCAGCTGCGCGTCGCGGCATTGCAGCTGCCGCCGCCGGTCTCGGGCATCGTCGCGCAGATCGGCAGCAAGGGAGAGGCGGTCGCCAAGGCGCAGGCCGGCGAGGAGCTGGCGCGGCGCTACCGTACCGAGGTCGCCGCGCAGTGCCGGGAGCTCATCTCCGGGCGCTATCCGTTCGCGCCCCGGAGCCAGAGTGATGTCGCGCTGGCGGATTTCGCCCGGCTCCTGGGTCCCAACGGCGTGTTCGATACCTTCTTCCAGAAGAATCTGAGCCCACTGGTCGACACGACGACGCGTCCGTGGCGCTGGCGGCAGGGGGCTGGAGGCATAGCGTCGCAGTCGCTGCTCAGGGAGTTCGAGACCGCCGACCGCATCGGACAGATCTTCTTCCCGCCCGGGAGCCAGCTGCCGACGGCGCGCTTCACCGCTACGCCGGAGTCCCTCGACGCCTCGGTACGGCGGCTGGAAGTCGACATCGACGGCCAGAAGCTGGAGTACCGCCACGGGCCGCAGGTGCCGCAGCCGCTCGTCTGGCCGGGTCCCGCCCCCGGACAGGCCTCGGTCCTCTTCGAGGAGAGTGGCGGCACCGGACCGCATCGCGCTTACCAGGGGCCATGGGCGCTCTTCCGGCTGCTGGACTCCGCAACCGTGAGACAGGAGACACCGCTCAAGTATGTAGTCACGCTGCAGGCGGGCGGCCGGACGGCGAGCCTGCTCCTGGAGGCCGGCTCGGCGATCAACCCGTTCGGTCAGACGCTCCTGCGCGGCTTCCGCTGCGGCGGATAGAGGCGGAAGGCGGCGCATGTCGGGGGCGACGATCGGCTTCTACGGCAAGCTCCCCAGCCATGGGGATTTTCTGGCGCGGCGGGTCGACGAAGGGTTTCGCGCCGCCTGGGACGAATGGCTGCAGCGCTGTCTCGCCTGCAGTCAGGGTGATCTCGGCGACCAATGGCTCGACTGTTATCTGACGAGTCCGATGTGGCGTTTCTTTCTTTCCGACGGCATCGCCGGGCCGGCGAGCTACGCCGGATTGCTGTTGCCGAGCGTCGATCGCGTCGGCCGCTACTTTCCGCTGACAGTGGTGACGGAGCTGCCGCCGGGCACGCCGGCGCTGGCGTTCTCGATGGCCGCGGCACGATGGTTCGGCGAAATCGAGCAGCTCTGCGCGCGGGCGCTGGAAGACACGGCGCTCGATCTCGATTCGTTGGATGCCGCGCTCGCCGCCACCGCGGATCGGCTGGCGGGTCTCGACCAGGTACCGGCGCCGCGCGCGTTTTCCGGCGCCTCGACTCAATGGCATTGGCCTGCGCGCTCGACGGGCGAGCTTGCGTCGGCGGTGGCGCCCGCGCTCATGACTGCCGCGCAAGGAGCCCTTCGACCCCTCGCGATGTGGTGGACTGACGGATCGCAGCACGTGCATCCGTGCGTGCTGCTCACCCGATCGCTGCCGCGTCCAGAGTCGTTCTCCGCGCTCCTCGCCGGAAGCTGGGAGAGCGGCCACTGGGACGGGGATGTTGCGCCGCGCCCGGCCGATCAGAGCTGGCGCGAGTCGTCGCCGGAGGTCTCGATCACCAGCGCCGGTGCGACCGATTCGGGCCCGGTGCGGACTCAAAATCAGGATGCGTACATGCTCGGGGACGGTAACCGGCTGTGGGCCGTTGCCGACGGCATGGGCGGTTACCGCGACGGCGACGTTGCGAGCCGCATGGTCGTGGATGCGCTCAATGCGCTCGAGCCCA
>DASZYK010000287.1:0-3265 GCA_035545455.1 Steroidobacteraceae bacterium | reverse complement strand
TACTGGACTCCGACGGAGCTCTATCGGATCTTTGCGCGGGAGTTCACGCTCGTCAGCTGCCGCGCCCTCTGCCTCTTGGCCCCGCCCCCGTACATGACCTGGGTCAGGGACGGGCATCGCGCATGGTTCGAGCGCCTGTGGCGCTGGGACCGCCGCATCGGCGGCTGGCCGCTCCTCAGAAACCTCGGCGATCACTTCCTCATCGTCATGGCGAAAAGATGAGTCGGGAGCCCGCCACCCTGCCGGGCGCATCGCCCGGACTGCTCGGCGACACGGCCGATCGCGACTATGCGCGCAAGCTCCGGCTCTTCAATGCCTTTGCGGCGCCGGAGCTCGGCCGTGCGATCCTGAGTCTCGGACTGCGCGACGGCATGCGCCTCCTCGATGCGGGATGCGGCACCGGAGAGATGTTGCAACGGCTGCGCGATGCCGCGGGTCCCGCTTCCCACGCGGTGGGCCTCGATCTCTCGGCCGCGCACGTTCGGGCCGCGCGCGAGACGGTTGACCACTCCATCACGGTGATGCAGGGAGATCTGATGACGGCCGCGCTGCCGCGCGCGAGCTTCGATCTCATCTGGTCGGCGAACACGCTCAATCACCTTCACGATCCCGTCGCAGGCCTGCGGCGGCTGACGACGCTTCTGCGCACCGGCGGGCGCATCGCCATCGGCCAGAGCTCGCTCCTTCCGGAGCTCTACTTCGCCTGGGACTCGCGGCTCGAGCGCCTGACGCGCGACGCGGTGCGCCGCTACTACGAAACCCGCTACGGGCTCGAGGAGCGCGACCTCGATGGCGCGAGGAATCTCATCGGCTGGATGCACGGGGCGCATCTGTGGAACATCACCGCCCAGACGTTCGTGATCGAGCGCATCGCGCCTGTCGGCGCCGCCGACCGGGAGTATCTGCTCGAGGCGATCTTCAGGGGCACCTGGGGAGAGCGTCTGCGCCCTTACCTGGCGCCCGCCGATTACGAGGCGCTCAGCCGCCTTTGCGAGCCCGACGATCCCGGATTCGCGCTGCGGCGGCCCGACTTCCATTTCATCCAGACCTTCACGCTGATGGTCGGCGAGAAGCTGTGAGCGAAGCGCATGCCGGCGCCGAGTACGTCCGCGCCATCCAACGGCACCCGCCGGACCGCCAGGCGCGCGAAGCATTCCAGTCGCTCACGCTGCGCCTCGTGCCGCCGGGCGGCACGATCCTGGATTTCGGCGCCGGCGCGGGAATCGATGCGCGATTCCTCGCCGAGCGGGGACTCTCGGTGCGAGTCTACGACAGCGATTGCCGGATGCGCCGCTATCTCGCCGAATCCTGCCGGGACCTCATCGAAGCGGGACGCATCGTGGCCGAGAGCGGCGAGTACGCCGACTTTCTCGCCCGTGCTCCGGCCCTCGGCTCACCGCGCGCCGACCTCGTCATCGCGAACTTCGCGCCGCTCGATCTCATCGACGATCTGCCGGCGCTCTTCGAGAAGCTGCACAGCCTCACCGTTGCGGGCGGAGGGCTGCTCGCCAGCGTGCTCAGCCCGTACTTCCTCGGCGACCTCAGGCTCGGCTGGCGCTGGCGCGGCATGATCGGGCTGTGGCGCACCGGCAGGCTGGTCGTTCCGGGCGCGCGAGGCAACATCATCCGGCGGCGCCTGCCGCTCTTCGCGGCCGACTGTGCTCCGTGGTTCAGGCTCGAGCGCGTGTTTCGCGGACTGCCGCCGCGGGATGCAGCGCAAGCCGCGGGCATGGACTTCGCGCTGAAGCGCCGGACCGCCTGGCTGCGCCTCACCCGCTGCCGCTACATGTTCCTGCTCTTTCGCAGAGAGCCGGCGCGAGCGCTCTCATCAGGAGCATGACGGGCGTGAACCTTCCCGGCCGCCCCATCGTACTTACCCATAAGCTGAGAGCCGTGTCATGAGCATCGCGTTGCCGCCCGCCCTGAAGCGCCGGATACGGGCGCTGCCGCAATGGTCCCCGGTCGGATTGCGTCAGCCGCAGGAGGTGGTGGCAGTCCGCCTGCGGGGCGATCGAGGCGAGCTCGACGTCACCCGGACGGCGGTCGTGGCAGCGCTGCGGCCGCTGACCCTCGGCATAGGTCTCGACGATGATGCGCGCGCAGCGCTCGGCGACTGCTCCACGCCCGTCCTGAGGTTCGTCGATATCGAATCGCAACGGACGGTGGGCAGGCTGCGGCTCCTCAGGATCCGTGAGGCCCGCACGCGAGCGGCCCCGATCACTCTCTTCGAGATCCGGGACGCAGCCCAGCGCTGCGTCGGCTGGCCGCACCGGCCGTGGAACCGCTATCTGCAGAACCGGGCGATCCGCGGAAACCGCCGTCCGGACAACTTCTGGATGCCGCCCGAGGCGGTGCAGCAGCTCATGATCTTCTACATCTGTCCGCGACAGGTGGTGCTCGTCTCCGTGGAAGACGGCGAGCACCGCAATCTCTTTCCGATGGATCTCATCGGGCCGGTGGCGCCCGGCCGCTTCACCCTGGCGCTGCGCAACACGAGCTCGTCGGTTGCGGCAATGAAGCTCGCGAGCCGCGTGCTGCTGTCGGATGTTGCCGCCACGGATTGCAAGCTCGCCTACCGGCTCGGCGCCCACCACCGCGATCCGCCGCCCGACTGGCAGTCGCTCCCCTGCCCGCTCGCGCGCTCGCCGGAATTCTCCCTGCCCTTTCCGCGAAGCGCGCTGCGCGTGCGGGAGCTCGAGATCCTGGATGAAGAGGCCATCGGCTCGCACACCTTCTTCATCGCGCGCATCGCAGCCGAGCAGCCGCTCGCCGAAGCGGATCAGCTGCATCACACGAGCGGCCTCTATCAGCACTTCAGGCTGCGCCGCGGACGACCCTTTCCGGCCGCCGCCTGAGGCGGATTCGCTGCGCGGCACGTGTCGGCGGACCGGCCCGAGCCTAGCCGACTGGATGCAGGAGCTCGGCGTGGAGCCTTTCGAAGCAGGCGGCGGTGTAGTCGGCGTCCTCGCGCAAGGCCCACTGCCACGCGGCGCGCGCAAGCCGCAGGCGCAGGACCTCATCCGTCAGCAACTGGTGCAGCGCCGCCGCGAGCCGCTCCGGGTCTCCAACGGGGACGGCCAGAGCGGCCTCCGGCGCCCATTCCACGACGTGTCCCACCGCCGTGCCGACGGTCGGAACGCCTACGGCGCCAGCCTCCAGGAGCGTCAGCGGACCTGCCTCGTGACGGGAGCAGATGACCGAAACGTGCGCCTGCCGCATCAGCGGATGAAGCTGCCGCTGAGTGAGAAATCCGTGAAATCGCACT
>DASZYK010000286.1:0-5298 GCA_035545455.1 Steroidobacteraceae bacterium | reverse complement strand
GCGCCCTGCTCACGGACCTCTACCAGCTCACGATGGCCAACGCGTATCTCGAGGAGGACATGCGCGAGACGGCCGTGTTCGAGCTGTTCGTGCGGCGGCTGCCGCCGGCGCGCCGCTTTCTGATCGCGGCGGGTCTGGAGCAGGCGTTGGAATTCATCGGCGGACTGCGATTCACGGCGGCGGAGCTCGAGTTCCTGGCGGGTCAGTGCTCGTTCCCGCGGCACTTTCTCGATTATCTCGCCGCCTTCCGCTTCACCGGAACGGTGCATGCCCTGCCCGAAGGCACTCCCTTCTTCGCCGACGAGCCGATCCTGCGGGTCACCGCGCCCATCATCGAGGCGCAGCTGCTCGAGAGCCGCCTCGTCAACATAGTCCATTTCCAGACGCTGATCGCGAGCAAGGCGGTCCGCTGTGTGATTGCCGCCCGGGGACGGCGCCTCATCGACTTCGGCATGCGCCGCGCGCACGAGGCCGACGCGGGACTGCTCGCCGCGCGTGCCGCGTACCTTGCAGGCTTCGATGCCACCGCGACAGTGGAGGCGGGACGGCGATGGGGTATTCCGATCTCCGGCACGGTGGCACATTCCTACATCGAGGCGCACGATGACGAGGAGCAGGCCTTCCGCAGGTTCACGAGCAGCAGACCCGGACGCACGACGCTGCTCATCGACACCTACGATACGCTGCGGGCCGCGGAGAAAGTGGCGCGCATCGACCGGGAGTTGCGATCCCAGGGCTCGACGCACGGGGTGGATTCCGTGCGGATCGACAGCGGCGATCTCGCCACTCAGTCGAGGGACGTACGGCGAATACTCGACGAGCAGGGCTGCCCCGACATCCGCATCGCGCTGAGCGGCGGCCTCGACGAGCATCAGATCGCGGCGCTGGTTCGCGCCGGGGTGCCGGTGGATGCCTTCGGAGTGGGAACGTCGCTCGATGTGTCGGCGGACGCACCCGCGCTCGACGCGGCCTACAAACTGCAGATGTACGCCGGCCGTCCGCGCCGCAAGCACTCACCAGGGAAGGTGACCTGGCCGGGCGCCAAGCAGGTCTTTCGCGAGTACGGCATGGATGGCGTCGCAATGCGCGACCGCATCGTGCTGGAGGGGGAGGACAGTGCCGGGGTACCGCTGCTCTCGGAGGTGATGCGCGACGGCCGGACGCTGGCCGCTCCGCGTCGGCTGGAGGTCATCCGCACCGACTGCCGGACGCAGGTCCGGGGACTGCCGCCCCATCTGCTGGAGTTGGGCGACACGCATCCTGACGAAGCCTCGCCGGCCTACTCCGTCGTCCGCTCCGCCGCCCTCGAGAGGCTGGCGGCAAGCGCCGGCTGAAAGAACTCGCGGCACGGCACTTCGCGCAGTCGTTCATTTCGACGCCCTGGTCTTGGGGGGTTGGCAGAGGCGCATCCGAGCGGCTGCCACCGTGCCGCGAGTAAAAACCGAAACCAGCGGACCCGAGTCTGATCTCCGTTCGCGCGGCCAACAATAAGGGGATCTCCCTACATCGCGGCCGGCGCGCCCGGCCGCGGCCGTCCCCCCTGCGCTACCGCCCGGCGAAATAGGTCTGGGAGGCCTGCCGGAAACTCCTGTGGGTCTGCGGCTTGACGAAGAGCGCCACGACTTCCGGATGCGCCGTCCGGACCAGGCGCTCCATGTCGGCCACCGCGTCCTCGATCTGTGCGGCCGTCAGATGGTCCTCGAAGTCGAGGCTCAGCGCGGCGATGATCTGATCGGGCGCGAGCTGCATGGTCAGCACGCCGTTCGCGCGGGTGACCGACTTCTCGCCGGCCGCGATGCGCAGGATGGATTCGACCAGCCGCGCGTCCGCATGCTCGCCGATCAGCAGGCTCTTGCTCTCCCGGGCGAGGAGGAGGGCGATGAAGGCGAGCACCGCTCCGATCAGGATCGAGGCCAGGCCGTCCAGGCGCGGATCGCCGAGGCGCACCGCCGCGAAGGTGCCGAGGCCGGCGATGAGAATACCGGCGATCGCGGCGCTGTCCTCGAACAGCACCATGAAGGACGGAGGGTCCTTGCTGCGCCGGAATGCCTCGTAGTAGCCGAGCGCGCCCTTGGCCTCCCGGAACTGCCGCAGCGATACCACCCATGAGCCCGTCTCGAACACGCCCGCCAGGGCCAGCACGACGTAGTTGACGAGCGGCCTGCTGATGGGCTCGGGGTGGAGAATGTGTCCGATGCCCTCGTAGATCGACACACCGGCGCCGAGGGCGAACACCAGAAGGGCGACGATGAAGCTCCAGAAATAAAGCTCGCGGCCATACCCCAGCGGGTGCTGCGCATCCGGCTGCCTTGCGGCGCGCCTCATCCCGTAGAGGAGCAGAACCTCGTTGCCGCAGTCGACGAGCGAGTGAACCGCCTCGCTCAGCATCGCCGAGCTGCCTGTAATGCTTGCCGCGATCAGCTTCGTCGCGGCGACCAGCAAATTGCCGGCCAAGGCGGCATGGACCGCGACCTTGGCGGACGCTCCGGAAGCCACGGCGCCGGTCAACGGTCACGCCGGGCAGGCTGGACGGTCTCGCTCATGAGGGAACTCCTTCGGGTGGCAGGCGGTACGAATCCCGGTGGAGAGTCTAATGCGTTTCCTCGCGGTGACCCCGGGCTGCGCCAAGTACGTATTCCCCCCGTCCGGCACGGCCCGCAGACTCCCGCGAGCCCCGGGGTGAGACAAGCTGCAGCCGGCGATGTCATGAACATCCTCTTCATCCTGAATGACGCGCCGAGCGCGCAGCGCAGCCTGAGCGCGCTTCGGCTCGCCTGCGCGCTCTCGACGCGGTCGAGCATTTACGTGCGGGTCTTCCTCATCGGGGCGGCGGCCGCGTGCGCCCGGACGCACCAGGGCCCGGAGGCGGAGCCGGACGGTACCGAATCGATGGTCCACACGGTGATCCTTCGCGGCGGTGACGTACGGGTGTGCGGTACTTCGGGCGGAGTGCAGGAGGCCGGTCCCGCGGGCGGCCTGGTCGAAGGAGCCGTCCCGAGCTCCCTCGAGGAGCTCTCCCGCTGGATTCCGGAGGCCGATCGGGTGCTGGTTTTCTGAAGTGTGGAACATGCGTAGAGACAGCAATGGCAGGAAGATCAATACTTGGCTCAGTGTCCAGTCCTCTTGATGTGAGTCGCATGCCTACCGCCGAGACCCCGGAGTTTCCGTCCCCACCGGCCGGCGGCACGGGAGCCGCGCTCGACGGCGCCCCGCCCGGCGTATCCGCCGGCGCCCTCCACGGGCGCATGCTGCAGGTCTCCAGGCTCGCCACCATCGGCGAGATGTCGGCCGGCGTCGCGCACGAGCTCAATCAGCCCCTGACCGCGATCGCCAATTACGCCCAGGCCTGCGATCGGCTGCTCGGCCGGCCGGGAGCGAACCTGGACGACATCCGGACCGCCCTGCGGGAGATCGCCGCCCAGGCGGTACGGGCCGGCGACATTCTTCGCCGCCTGCGCAGCCTCGCGCGCTCGCAGCCCATCCGGCGCGAGCGGGTCGACATCAACGAGACGATCGAGGAGATCCGCGATCTGCTGCTCGCCGACGGCCACGCCCACCGGGCGGTGATGAAGCTCGAGCTCACGCCGGATCTGCCGCCGGTCTCGATCGATACCGTGCAGCTGCAGCACGTCATCCTGAACCTGGTCCGCAACGGGCTCGAGGCGCAAACCTCCGAGAACCCCGGGGGCACGCGCGAGCTGCATCTGGGCACACGCCTCACCGCCGACGGGGACGTCGAGGTCAAGATCTGCGACAACGGCCCCGGTCTCTCGACGCAGGCGCTCGAGCGGTTGTTCGACCCGTTCTTCTCCACGAAGCCGGAGGGGACGGGACTCGGACTGGCCATCAGCAACACGGTGGTCCGTGCGCACGGCGGCACCCTCGGGCACGAGCCCAACTTGCCCCGGGGCGCCTGCTTCTACATCCGCCTGCCGGTGGAAGCCGCGGCCGGATGATCGCGCTCCCGCGACCCGGATTCCGGCCCTTCCTTGCCGGGCGGCCTCCCGGCAGCCCTCGTCATGTTGAATTGCGCGCCGCTGCCGCCGGCAGGCGCATTGACGCCGGGCGGGGCTGACGGGTAACTTGAGTGCGCTGCTGTTCCCGCTCCCGCAGTGACCCGGGCCGGCGTGCTCGTTGCCTCCCCTGGATGATCCCGATGCGCGTCATCGCCGCCCGCCAGCC
This sequence comes from Steroidobacteraceae bacterium, assembly GCA_035545455.1. Classification (GTDB taxonomy): domain Bacteria; phylum Pseudomonadota; class Gammaproteobacteria; order Steroidobacterales; family Steroidobacteraceae; genus 13-2-20CM-66-19. The sequence goes on along the minus strand of DASZYK010000286.1, from coordinate 1,116 downwards.
GCATGCTCTCGCCCGAGCTCCTCGGTAAGGTCCTCGAATCCGCCCCGGACGCGGTCGTGATCGTGGATGCCGCGGGAACGGTGCTGTTCGCCAGCCGCCAGCTCACGCAGCTCGCGGGCTACCTGCCCGAGGAGGTCGTCGGCAAGCCGATGGAGCTGCTGATGCCCGAGCGCTTCAGGAAGAACCATCTGGCCCACCGCAGCAGCTACAACCATAACGCGCATACGCGTCCGATGGGTCTCGATCTCGAGCTCTTCGTGCTGCACAAGGAGGGCAGGGAGCTGCCGGTCGAGATCAGCCTGAGCCCGATCCGCGATGGCAGGCGGCTGTTGGTCGCCGCCGCGATCCGCGATGCGACCGAGCGCAAGCGCATCCAGGCGGAGCTCCGTCATGCCCGCGAGGACGCCGACCGCGCCAATCTCGCCAAGAGCCGCTTCCTCGCGACGGCGAGCCATGACCTGCGCCAGCCGCTGCAGATGTTGTCCCTCCTGAACGGCGCCCTGCGGCGGACCGTCCGCAGTCCGATCGCCGCCGAAGCGGTCCTGCAGCAGGGGCAGGCCATCGATGCGATGGCCCGCCTCACCAACGCGCTCCTCGACATCAGCAAGCTGGAGTCGGGCGCCATCCGGCCCGACCCGACCGATTTCGCCGTCGCCGCGCTCTTCGAGGAGATGCGCAACGAGTTCGCCGGTCTCGCCGCGAGCAAGGGCCTGGAGCTGCGGATCGAGGCGACCGCCCCCTCCGCGCACTCCGACGCCTCGCTCGTCGGACAGATCCTGCGCAACCTCGTTTCCAACGCCATCAAGTACACCAGCAGCGGATGGGTCTGCCTGCGCTCCGCGAACGGGCCCGCGGGCGTGCGCCTCGAGGTGGCGGACACGGGCGTCGGCATCCCGGCCGACCAGCTGCCGTACATCTACGAGGAGTTCTACCAGGTCGGGGTCGCGAGCAACACCGCGCGCGAGGGCTACGGACTCGGGCTCGCCATCGTGCATCGGCTGGTGAGGCTGCTCGGATTGAAGCTCGATGTGCGCTCCGAGGTCGGCCGCGGCTCGACCTTCGCCCTGGAGCTGCCCGCGGCCGCCGGGGCCGGCGGCGAGGCGCGCGCGCCGGCCG
>DASZYK010000285.1:0-11007 GCA_035545455.1 Steroidobacteraceae bacterium | reverse complement strand
GCCTGGCGAACGTCCCCGGCAGGTCGTGGCCGGCAGCGAGCGCGAGGCAGTAGAGGGCGGCCGGTCCTCGCGCGGCGAAGAGCTCCAGCGAGCGGCGCTGCGCCGGCGTGACGACGGGACGTCCGAGCCCGAGGCGCACGGCTATCGGCCGCACGAGGATCAACAATACGACCGCATAGAGCGCGGTGCGCGGCGTGAATTCCCCGGCCCCGAGCAGCGTTCCGAGCAACACCATCAGGAGCACCGTCGCGCCGCGCTCCGCCCGGCCTGCGAATCTGAGGACGCGCGCGCCGAGCGGCTGCTTGCGGGTCAGCCGCAGGCGGCCGCCGTGCGACAGCGCCAACCCTGCGGCGAAAGCGCTGAGGAGCGCATCGGCGCGCAGCGCTAGCGCGCAGACGTAGGCCAGCGCACCGGTGGCAAACACGATCATCTCCTCGAGCAGGTCGCCCTCCCGATCGCGATCGATCAGGCTCAACCAGCGCGCCGCGGCGGTGCCCGTCAGCCAACCCGTGACCGCCCCGCCGGCCAGCGACCAGAGGACGGTGAGCGACAGGGATCCGAGCACGGCGGCGCCCGCCCCCGTCACGCCCATTCGCGTCAGTACCAGTACGAGCACCGGCGCGACGATGGCACTCGTCAACGCGCCCTCCGCTGCGAGAGCGAACGGCACGGGCTCCTGCTCGCTCTCCGCCGATGCGTGGGCATCCGATGCGAGCACTGCATCCGTCGGTGACAGGATCACCGCCAGCAGCAGCGCCTGCAGCAGCGTCATGCCGAAGATCAGGTGAGCTGCTGCGACCGAGAGCAGCGCCGCGCACACCGTGGTCAGGGAGGCGAGCTGCAGCGGCGCCCGCCACGACGCGTGCTCGAGCGGCGCGCGCAGGCGCAGGCCGACACAGAAGAGGCAAATCAACAGGACCGCTTCGCTCAGGGACTGGATGAGCGGACCGTCCTCGACGAGCTGTGGCTCGACGAGCTTCAGACCGAGCGGGCCCGCGAGCAGCCCCACACCGATCCCGACGATGACCGGGCTGCTGGACCATCGTGTCAGAGGAGACTCGGTCCTAGAGTTGACCTGCTTGCGCACCGGGAGCCGCCGCCGCATCGCCGCGGACAACTCGCAATGAGCGACAGCCGCGGATCGCATCGTGAGTGCTCATCAAAGCCTCGAACTGGCGCAGCACGGCGTCGCGCACGGAATCCGGGAGGTGATCATCCAACGCGTTGCGATACGCCTCCAGGATCCAGCTCTCCCCGCGCTCGCACGCATCGAGAATAGCTCTCTCCTCGCCGCGCGCAAGAGCCGCGCGCAAACCCGCCCAGCCGCTGCGGCTGCGGCAGAATCCGGCCACCGGCCAATGCGCCTGACGCTCGCCCCCCAGCCGCCGGACCAACGCCTCGAGCTCGCGAATCGCCTCGGCGCACTCCCCGGCGCTGCGGACGCAGAGCTCTCTCAGCTGACCCGGCGCCAGCGACGAGGAGCACATCCTCAACGCCTGTTCACTGTCGCGGCGGACGGCGATGAGCTCCCTCAGCGCTGCTATGGTGTATTTCTGATTCATGCGCATCTCCTCCGGGCCGCGGCGACCGACCGCGAGCCGGCGAGGCAAGGGACCGAAAATGGGACCAGTGCTCAAGCATGAGTTGTGCCATGGCCGCGGTCAGGCGCGCGCAAACCGCGGCGCCAGCTGGGCCGCCCGCGCGCGCCGGGTCGGCTGCACAATTTTCAGCTCCTGTACCTTTTTACAGAGTTTTCCGGGCCTTCAGGGCGCTCGCGCCGGCGGAAAAGCCCCCGCAATGAGCCCTGAGGCGGTTGGCACGGGTGTTGCACGGAATGGCTAGACCCCCCGTTTGGCGGGCTGTGGTGCGACCAGCCCGCTCTTTTTTTGTCTGCGTCCCTGCGGCGCAATGTGCCGTATCCTGCCGCTTTGCCCGGACCCGTCCCTGCGCCGGGCCCGGTGGGCCGGCTTCGCCGTCCAAAACCGCTTCCGCAATTTTATGCGCGCGCACGCGGCTATTGCCGGTTGGCCCTCGAGGCCCCCGGGAACGGCTCACTGAGACCCGCAACCGCTGGAAACAGCGCCCCAGGAAACGAAGCCTCTTACCGGATCGCTTGCGCGCGTCGCTGGAGGAAGGGTCGACGAAGGGCGGAAGGGAGAGGTGGGAGCACGAAGCCGGGGAGTCGGAGGCGGCTTGCTTTCCGGGGGCGGCGGGTTCACATTGTTGCCATGAACGGGGAGCAGCAGTCCGCCATACACCAGGCGCTCGTCTCCGTGCAGAGCGCCGTCACGGGGATGACGTTTCCGCGCTGCGATCAGGAGGACCTGCTGGAGCTCATCGACAGGGTGGAAGAGCAGCTTCACTGCGCTCACCCCAACACGGGGCTCATGTGCACATTTCTCAACTCCATCGCGCGCAGTCTGCGTGCTCAGCCCGAGGCACGCGAGACATGTCTCGCGATCGAGCAGGCGATCGAGGCCGCCGGAATGCCGAGCACCTGGCAGTCGGGTATCTGACTCGATACCCGGCTTGATCACTCCGGGCGGCGCCACACGGCGAGCCGCCGCACCAGCGGCACGAAGCTGTCGAAGTCCACGGGCTTCGGCACGTGCAGATCGAATCCCGCATCCATGGCCGCGGCGACATCGCCTCGCGAGGCGTAGCCGGTCACGGCGATGACCAGCAGCCGCCGGCCGACCCGGCTCGAGCGCAGCTTGCGCACCAGCGAGTAGCCGTCCTCCACCGGCATTCCGATGTCCGTGACGACGACGTCGAAATGGGCGCCCTGCGATTGCAGCTGACACAGCGCCGAGGCCGCGGAGTCGGTGGTCATGACCGAGGCGCCCTCCAGCCGGAGCATCTCCGCCACTACGGTGCGCGCTTCCAGCTCATCGTCCACGACCAGGATCGACAGTCCCTCGAGTGTGCCGCGGCGCTCGGGCGGCTCGCGCTCCGCGCCGTCCACGCGGGCGGCCGCCGGCGGCACGGGCCGCGCCGCAGGCAGGCGGACGCTGAACGAGGAGCCGGCGCCCGGTCCGTCGCTGTGCGCGGCAACGGAGCCTCCATGCAGAGCGACGATCTCGCGGACCAGCGTCAGGCCGAGCCCGAGCCCGGAGGACTGGCGCGTGCTCGAGCTGTCGCCCTGTCTGAAGCGGTCGAAGATGTGAGGCAGCAGCTCCGGCGCAATGCCCTGGCCGGTGTCTTCCACGGTGAGCTCCGTGAAGAGCCCGTCCTCGCGCAGCGAAACCGTGATCCGTCCCCCGGAGGCGGTGAATTTCACCGCGTTGGAGAGCAGATTGCCGATTACCTGCTGCAGGCGGTCCGGATCGGCGCACAGCTCACCCGCCCCCGGGGCGAAGCTGGCCACGATCTCGACGCCCTTTGCGGCCGCGGCCGGCCGCGCGCCGTCGATGGCGAGCCGCGCCACGCGCGCGAGCTGCATCGGACGCGGCTCCACCTTCAGTTTCCCGGTGCTCACACGCCCGAGATCCAGCAGATCGTTCACCATTTTCAACTGCGCCTTGGCGCTCTGCTCGATGCGCGGCGTGATCGCCGTGACTTCCGCATCGTGGCCGCATTTGAGCGTGAGAATGCGGTTCCAGCCGAGGATGGCATTGAGCGGCGAGCGCAGCTCGTGCGAGATCACCGACAGGAACTCATCCTTGGCGCGATTGGCGGCTTCCGCAGCCTCCCGCGATCGCCGCTCGCGCTCGAGCAGCTGAGCACGCTCGTCGAGAACATCCTTCCAGGCCTGCCGCTCGCTCGTCACGTTGCGTGAGGTGATGACCAGCTCCGCGGAGTCCGCATCCTTGCCGTCCCCCGCGAGGCAGCCGCGCAGGGTGACCCAGCGCGTCTCTTCCCGTTGCGCCGGCTGCACGCGCACCGTCAGATCGAGCGGGGAAGCGCCGGTGAGCGCCCGGCGCACCGCGTCCGCGAAGCGTCCGCGGTCATCGGCGTCCACCCCCGATTCCACGGTACTCCAGGTCAACGCCTCATCCGGAGGCCAGCCCCACTCGGCCTTGAATTGCGTGTTTGCCTCGAGGGCGAGATCGGACGCGCGCAGGCGGCAATAGCCGATGCGGCCGGCGGCGAGCACCGTCTCCAGCTCATCCTTGCGGCTCGCGACGCGCTCCCATTCCGGCGGCAGCGGGTACGCTGCGGGGGTCCGTGCGTGCGCCGCATCTGAGCGGGAACCGGGGTCGTCGTCGTGAATTGATGTCATGTCGCTCGTATGGGAGTTTGAGCCAGGGCTCGGCGCGCATGGCGTTCTTACACGCCCTTGCAAGTTCTCCCCGGCGGCACGCAGCGCCGCCGGGAAATGGCGGTGTCGACTTGTAAGAGAGGGCTCCTCGAATGTCCAACGCCGTATTGGGACTGCGACTGAAGCAGCAGCTCACGCTGACACCCCGGCTGCAGCAGTCGGTGAAGCTGCTTCAACTTTCCGCCCTCGAGTGCGTGCAAGAACTGCACCAGGCGATCGCGCAGAATCCCTTCCTCGAGGAGAGCGCGGAGTCGGCCGAAACGCCGGATTCGCGCCCGGAGCGCGAGGAGGCGGTCGACGACAGCTCCCGGGCGGACCTCGATTTCTCTTCGAGCGGCCGCGGCAGCGGCAGCGGAGAGGAGACCCCCGACTGGACGGAGTGGACCGCCTCGCCCTCGACGCTGCACGATTCCCTGCGGGAGCAGCTGCTCCTTCTGGGACTGACGGAGCGCGACCACATGCTCGCGAACCTCGTCATCGACGCCCTCGACGATGACGGCTTCCTTCGCCTGCCGCTAGAGGAGGTGGCCGCCCTGGCTCCGGGCGCGGCGCCCGGAGAGATCGAGACGGCGCTGCGTATCGTGCAGACGCTCGAGCCGAGCGGCATCGCGGCGCGCAGCCTGGGGGAGTGCCTGGCCCTGCAGATCGAGGCGATGGATCGCGACACACCGGGCCGCGACATCGCGCTCGAGGTGGTGCAGAACAGACTTTCCATGATGGCCGCGAGAGACAACACGCGTCTGCTCGAGGCGCTCGGTTGCTCGGAGGACGCGCTGCGTCTGGCCATGGAGTTGATCCGCAGCCTCGATCCGCGGCCCGGCTCCAAGGTCGGCACTTTCGAGCCCCGCGCCATCGTCCCCGACGTGATCGTGCGCAAGGAGAAGAAGCGCTGGGTGGTCACGGTCAACTCGGCCATCTACCCCCGCATTCGCGTCAATCAGCAGTACGCCGATTACTTCCGCCAGGCGCGCGACGGGGAGACCGCGCTGCTCGCCCAGCACCTGCAGGAGGCGCGCTGGCTGGTGCGCAACCTCGAGCAGCGGTTCCTCACGATTCAGCGCGTCGCCGAAGCGGTGGTGACGCGGCAGCGGAACTTCTTCGAGTATGGGGATCTTGCGATGCGGCCGCTGACGCTGCGTGAGATCGCCGACGAGCTCGGGCTGCACGAGTCGACGGTATCGCGCGCCACCAGCCACAAGTTCATGGCGACGCCGCGCGGCGTGGTCGCCTTCAAGCGCTTCTTCTCCCGGCAGCTCGCCACCACGAGCGGCGGATCGTGCTCCGCCACGGCCATCCGCGCGCTGCTGCGGGAATTCATCGCCGCCGAGGACCGGCGCAACCCGCTGTCGGACGTTCAGCTGACGGAGCTCCTCGCCGACCGCGGTGTCAAGGTGGCGCGGCGTACGGTGACCAAGTACCGGCGCTCCATGCAGCTGCCGGCCGTGGACTTCCGGCGGGCGTGAGCAACGCGCCCGCGCTCACCGCCCGGGCGCCGCCCCGCAGGCGGCAATCGATCACCGCCTGACGCGAATCCTGTTCTCGATGTCCTGCACGCCGGGACAGGCATCGGCCAGGTCCTCGATGGCGTGCTTCATTCGCCGTTCCGGCACAGTGCCGTCCAACACGACTTTCGCGCCCGAGACCTCGACCGTCACGTCGCTCGAGTCGATGTGCCGCGCCTGCATCAGCCGCTCCGAGATGTCCTCGCGCAGCCGCTCGTCGGACCGCTGGTAGCCCTTGGGCCCCGGCGGGTAACGGCGCTGCGCGCGCCAGTCCGCCTCGAGGCTCCCTTCCCCCGCCGCCGGATAGGGCCGGCCGGCCCGCCAGTCGGGCTCCAGGCTGCCCGGGCCGAAGCCGTAGTACCCGCCGGTGAAGCCCGGACCGCCGCGCCCGGGATAGCCGGTGCCGAGATAGCGTGGCGGCGGGCCCGAGCCGAAACGCCGGCCTTCCTCTCGGGGATGACCAGGCTCGAAGGGCTGGTAGGGCTGCTCCTCGCCTTCGGGGCCCCCGGGGGGCCGGCCGCGGCCCTCCCGGGCCTGCCGGCCTGGAGGCTCCTCGGCGCTGCGCCGAGCGGGATCCGGATGCCACCGGTCCTTCTCGTACTGCCCCTCCAAGCGCTCGCTGCCGAAGCGCTCATCGCCACCCTGGGGCGAACGATGCCGCCGCCCGCCCATGCGTCTGCCTTGCTCGGATCTCATCGCCGTCACCGCCTGATTGCACCCTGACGCGACAGCGCCGCCTCGGAGAACTGGCCGGATTCGTTGGAGAACACGACGTCCACGCGGCGGTTCTGCTGCCGGCCGGCCGACGTGTCGTTCGAAGCGACCGGGTAAGCTTCGCCGAGCCCGATGGTCTGATACTGGCTCGGCTGCACTCCCCGCAGCTGCAGCGCCTGCGCCACCGCCTGCGCCCGCGCGCCCGAGAGCTTCTGATTGAGGGCGGCGGAGCCCGTGTTGTCGGTATTGCCCTCGATCAGCACGCGCTGCTTGGGATGGTCCTTGAGATAGGCCGCCAGGCGCTCGATCTCCAGATGCGCGCCCGGCTGCAGGGTCGCCTGGCCGGTGCTGAAGAGCACGTTGCTCAGGGTGACGACCATGCCCTGCTCGGTCTGCCGGGCGCCGAGCTGCTGCTGCCGCATTTGCTTGAGCTGCTGCTGAGCCGACTCGGCCTGGCTGCGGGCCTGTTGCGCCTCGCTTCTGGCGGCCTGCACCTGCTGCTGCGCGCTTTGCGCCTGCTGCTGCGCGGCCATGGCCTGACGCTTCTGCGCCTCCAGCAACAGCTGCTGCCTTTCCTCGGTCGCCTGCGCGACCTGCGCCTGCGACCGCGCCGCGTCGACGCGCGCCTGTCCGGCCTCGGCGTGCCGCAGCGCCAGATACGCCAGCTGGTTCACCTCATCCATGGGCTTGCCGTTGCGCAGGGCATCGTCGGCGCGTTGCAGCTCGCTGCGCGCCGCCTTCAGATCGGAACCGGCGGCTTCCTCCGCCCGCGGCTGGCTCGAGAGCGTCTGGACCGCGTTGCGGGCCTGCGTGAGCTCCTGACTGCGCCGGGGAGTCGAAGCGCAGCCGGCGAGAAGCGCTCCGGCGGCTGCAATGACTACAAGATATCTCGTGGGATGTCTCACGGGGCCTCCTACTGGTAATCCTGACCAGGACCGCTCGCTCCCGCATCGGAGCTGCCGGGAGAGTTCGGGCTCTGCTGCAACTGTTGCTTCAGCGTGTCCAGACTGTGGCGTACCTGCTCGGATGATTGCTGCGCCTTGCCGCTTGCCGCCCGCGCGCTCGCCAGGTCGGCGTCGGCCGCGGCTCTGTCGGCGAGGCGGCGCGCACTGTCGTATTTGTGGTCGGACTCGGCTGTCCGCGCATCGCTCAACTCGTCACGGGCCCGCTGCAGGTCCGCGGCCGCATATCGCTGGGCCTGGTCCTTCTCCGCCTGACCGACCAGCGTGCTCGCGCGGACGAGCTGCGCGGTCGGCTTCGGCTCACTCGCGCAGCCGCCCAGGGTCGCCCCGGCGAGCAGGGCCGCGGCGGAGAATGCCGCGATGCGCGCGCAGGGCGCAGCGGTGACGCGCACCGGCCGCTTCAGTCTATTGATGAGTGTCGCTGCTTCTGACATGGCTGCTCCGTTCCGCAAGTGCAGGATGCCTTTGATGCTCGTCCCCGAGTCGGGGGGTGCGCCATAGGTCGGCGGGTGCCTGCGGGCAATCGGCCTCCGATGCAGGCGTAGGAGCCTTCCGACTGTCGGTCTGCGGCAACAGGGGCCGCTCGCGGTAGGAATCGTCCGACACGAGCTTGGGAAGCCACTCCCGTCCGTTCCGCACCCTTGCCGACTTCAGCGGCGCCCGGCAGCAAGTAACTTGCCCATATGTGCAGTGAAACTCGAATCGAGCCCCGTCATGCGGGGCCGGGGAAGGGGTGCAAATGGTGACCGACGACATGGTGGCTCTGGTGCCGCAGCTTCACACGTTCGCCCGCTCGCTCTGCCGCGACGGCGTACGCGCGGATGATCTGGTGCAGGAGGCGCTGATGCGCGCCTTCAACAATATCCAGCGCTTCAAGCCGGGGACCAACCTCAAGGCGTGGTTGTTCACCATCGTGCGCAACGAGCATTACTCGCAGCTGCGGCGCAGCAAGTTCGAGGCGCAGGGCATGGACATCGAGCTGCTTCCCGAGCCGAGCGTGCCGCCCGACCATGACGGCAAGCTGGAGCTGCGCGACCTGAACCGCGCGCTCGCCTCTCTCTCGCCCGGTCAGCGCACCGCGCTCATCCTGGTGAGCGTGAGCGGCTTCTCGTACGAGGAAGCCGCCGAGATCTGCGGATGCGCGGTGGGGACGATCAAGAGCCGCGTCGCGCGCGCGCGAGAGACGCTCCTCGAGCTGCTGGAGGGACGGCAGCCGATGGCCGCGACGGCCGACGAGGATCTGCAGCTCGAGGATCCTCTGGTGCGCAGCCGCGCATCGCAGCATGCCTGGGCTCAAAGCCGCATGCGGCGGTTCGAGCAACCGAGGGTCTAGCCGCCCCTGATCCGGCGGCCCGAGGCGCTGTCCTCGGGTCGCCCGCCTGATTCGGCTGCGGGCCGGGATCAAGAGCCCGAGCGTCCGTGTGGGCAACACATAAAATACGCCCATGCAGCCGCTCAGCCAGGTCCTGATCCTGCTCGCCGCCGCCGTACTGCTGGTCACGCTCGCCCGGCGGGTCGGCCTGCCGACGACCATCGCCTACCTCCTCGCGGGGCTGGCGCTCGGGCCGCATGCGCTGGCGGTGGTCAGCAGCACCGCGACGAGCCGCGTCCTCGCCGAGCTCGGCGTCGTATTCCTTCTCTTCACGCTCGGCCTGGAGTTCGCCCTGCCGCGTCTGATCGCGATGCGGCGCGAGGTATTCGGGCTGGGCTCGGCGCAGGTTGCCGCGACCGCCGCTGTGTTCGCGGTGCTCGCGCGGCTCGACGATGTCGCCTGGCCGGCGGCGGTGGTGGTCGGCGGCACGCTCGCCATGAGCTCGACCGCCATCCTCCTGCACCAGCTCACCGAGCGCGCCGAGCTCAATCGCACCCACGGGCGGCTCGCATTCAGCATGCTGCTCTTCCAGGACCTGGCGTTCGTCCCCTTTCTGGCCCTGGCCTCCGCTCTCGCCGGTGGCCCGGGCCATTTCCAGCTTCGTGCCGGACTGGCCGCGGTGGCCGGGGGCGTGCTCGCGGTCGGAGGGGTTCTCGCGGCCGGCCGCTGGCTGCTGCGGCCGCTCTTTCACGAGATGGCCCACAGCCGGCTGCGGGAGCTCTTCACGCTGGCCGTGCTGCTCGTGGTGCTGTCGGCGGCCTGGGCGTCGAGCCTCGCCGGGCTGTCGCCGGGTCTCGGCGCGTTTCTCGCCGGAATGATGCTCGCCGAGACCGAATACCGGCATCAGATCGAGACGGTCATCCGGCCTTTCCGCGACATTCTGCTCGGCCTCTTTTTCGTGTCGGTCGGCATGCTGCTCGACGTTCGCCTGCTCGCCGAGGAGCTCGGCGCGGTCGTCTACTGGCTCACCGCGATCGTGGTCCTCAAGACCGCAATCGCGGCGCTCGTGGCGCGCCCCTTCACCGGCTCGCGCTTCAAGGCCTTGCGTACCGGCATCGTGATCTCGATCGGCGGCGAGTTCGGCGTGGCGCTCGGCACGATCGCGCTCGCTACGGGCCTCGTCCCGGTGAGCTTCGGGCAGCCGCTCCTGCTGGCCATCGTGCTCTCCATGGTCCTCAGCCCGCTCATCCTCAACAACAACAAGCGGATCGCGCGCCTGCTGCTGCGTGAGGCGGGACCGCCCCGCACCGCTTTCGAGCGTGAAAGCGCCGCGACGAGGGAGATCGGGCGCCGCGATCACGTGATTCTCTGTGGCTTCGGACGCGTCGGCCAGAACGTGGCGCGCGTACTCGAGTCCCAGGGCTTCGAATACATTGCGCTCGATCTGGACCCGGCGCGCATCGCCGCGGCGCGCCAGGCGGGCGACCCGGTCATCTTCGGCGACTCGGCCGACGAGGAGATCCTCGTCAAGGCGGGCCTCGACACCGCGACGGTGGTCGTGATCAGCTTTTCCGACCCGGCGACTTCCGTCGGCATCCTGCGCAGCATCCGACGGATGCGGCCCGACGTGCCGGTGCTGGTGCGCACCCAGGATGACGCCGGGATCAAGGAGCTGCAGGACGCAGGCGCGACCGACGTGGTGCCGGAGACGTTCGAGGCGAGCCTGATGCTCGTCTCGCACGTGCTGATGCTGCTGCACGTACCCGTGTCGCGCGTGGTCCGCGCGATGGGCGACATCCGCAACCATCGCTACTCCGTCCTCAGGAACATCATCCGGCGCGGTGACGCCCGGCCGCTCGACGAGAGCCACGAGTTCCGCGAAGAGACCAAGTCCGTGGTCGTGCCACCGGGGGCCTGGGCGGTGGGCCGTACGCTGCGTGACGTGCGCAGCCGGGGTGTGGGCGTGGCCTTCACGGGCATCCGGCGCCGGGGGATACTGGGGCGTGAGCCGGCCAGCGACACCATCCTGCGGGATGGCGACGTCGTGGTGCTCTACGGGCAGCCGGAAGAGATCGAGCGCGCCGAGTCGGTCCTGCTGGCGGGTTAGGGAGCCGGCCTCCTTCCTGCTACCATGCGCCGCTCCCGTGAGCCGCAGCGACATTCATTTTCCACCGAAGCACGAGGCCCTGCGCGAGGACGTGCATGCGCTCGGCGCGCTGGTCGGGGAAATCCTGCGTGAGCAGGGCGGCCGGCAGC
>DASZYK010000284.1:0-5494 GCA_035545455.1 Steroidobacteraceae bacterium | reverse complement strand
GGGGTATACGGCCTCATGCTGGTAGCCGGAGCGGCGCTCGGCGGCACCGATCCCCTGGAGCCCTTTCCCGCGTGGGCCGCCGTCAAGCACCCTCTGACGTTCGCGCCCATTCACAGCGTGGCGCAGCTCGATCAGGCGGTGGGGCAGGCGTCGCGGGAGGGGCGGCCGGTCATGGTGGACTTCTATGCCGACTGGTGCACCTCCTGCAAGGAAATGGAAGCGACGACCTTCCTCGATCCGGCCGTCCGCCAGGCGCTGTCGGGCACGATCCTGCTGCGAGCCGACGTCACCGCAAACGATGCCGACGCTCGCGCACTGCTCAAGCGTTTCGGGATCTACGGACCGCCGACCATCGCTTTCTACAGCCGCGATGGGCGGGAGCGGTCGCATCACCGTGTCGTGGGCTACATGAGCGGCACCGAGTTCGCAGCCGCCGTGCGCGCGGCGCTTCGCTCATCCCCGGTATCCTGATTCCGGATGAGGACCTTCCTGACCCGAGCGCTTCCGGCGGCGGCGGTCATCGTCGCCGCGGGACTCGGAGGCTTCTTCGCCTATGGGGCGCTGCTCGGAGCGGCGACACCGCCGACGGCGGCGCCTGCCGCGAGAGGCGCCCCGGAGGCGCCCCCTGCGAGTGCTGACGTCCCTCGGTCGAAAACTGCAGCCGCCGGCATCGCAGGGGCCTCCTCGCCCGCGATCGCCGACACCCTGCCCGACATCGCCTTCGCCGATCGTCTGGGCGTGACACGCCACCTTTCGGATTGGAAGGGCCGGCCGCTTCTCGTGAACTTCTGGGCGCCCTGGTGCGCTCCCTGCCGGGAGGAGATCCCGTTCCTCGAGCGCCTGAGCAGGGATCGGGCGCACGATGGGCTCCAGGTCATCGGGGTAGCGGTGGACTCCCGGGCCGCGGTGCTCGAGTACGCGCGCCGTGCGGCCATCCAGTATCCTCTGCTGATCGGGGAGCGTCCCGGACTGCAGGCGGTGCGGGCACTGGGAATGCAGCCGGTATTCCCATTCTCGGTCTTCGTCGACGCCCGCGGCCGCATCGTGACGCTCAAGGTCGGGGAGCTGCGCCCGGACGAGGCCGCTCTGATCCTCGAGCGCATGGACGATCTGGACCGGGGCCGCGTCGATCTGGCAACCGCCCGCACGGAGATAGCGGACGGGATCTCGAAGCTGGCCGTGGCGCGGGCGCAGGAGATGGCCGGCAGGATGTGAGCGGCACGCGCTCGATCCGCGTCGATCGCCACAAAACCCACCTGTTTCCTTGAAATTAGGGTAAATTGCCGCGCGTCGCTTGTATCGAGCACGCCTGCCCCGTCCCGAATGACCCGTCTGCTGCTGCTGAACGGCCCGAACCTGAATCTGCTCGGAACCCGGGAGCCCGGGATCTACGGCGCGGACACGCTCGCGGCCATCGAGGGGCGCGCCGTGCAACTTGCCCGCGACGAAGGCCGGGAGCTCGTCTGCTTCCAGAGCAATGCGGAGCATGAGCTCATCGCCCGCATCCACGCAGCCGCGGCCGGGAACATCGGGGTCCTGATCTTCAATCCCGGCGCGTTCACTCACACCAGCATCGCCCTGCGCGACGCGGTGCTCGCCACCCGCGTACCGATGATCGAGGTCCACCTCTCCAATCCGTACGCGCGCGAGGACTTCAGGCGAAAATCCTACTTCTCCGACATCGCCCTCGGAGTGATCTCGGGCTTCGGCGCACTGAGCTACGAGCTCGCGGTGCGCGCGGCGTGCCGGCATCTCGCGGCCGGCGCGAGCGGGGCCCGATCCGGCCAGCCTTCCCCGTCCTGACCGGCGAGGGCGCGATCCAGACACGACACCCAAACAGGGGGAGCATTCCCGGCATGGATATTCGAAAAATCAAGAAGCTCATCGAGTTGCTGGAGGAGTCCGGCATCGCGGAGATCGAAATCAAGGAAGGCGAGGAGGCCGTGCGGATCAGCCGCATGCCGGCGGGCGCCGCCGCGGTGCAGCCGCTGCCCCCGCAGGCCTGGTTTGGGCCGGCCCCCGGATGGGATGCCGCGCGCGGCGCCGCCCCCACGCCGCTCGCTGCGCCGCCCGCGCCCACCGGGCAGGGCAGCGCGGGAGAGAGCGCCGCGAAGCCGAAGCCCAACGAGCACGTGATCACGGCGCCCATGGTCGGCACCTTCTATGCCAGCCCTTCGCCGGGCTCCAAGCCTTTCGTCGAGATCGGCGACGAGGTGAAGGTCGGCCAGGTGCTCTGCATCATCGAGGCCATGAAGATGATGAATCAGATCGAGGCCGATCGCGCGGGGCGCATCACGTCGATCATGGCTCGCAACGGCGACCCGGTCGAGTTCGGCCAACCCCTCTTCGTAGTCGAATAAGCGCGCGATCTATGCTGGAGAAGGTCGTCATCGCCAATCGCGGCGAGATCGCTCTGCGCATCCTGCGCGCCTGCCGCGAGCTCGGCATCAAGACGGTGGCAGTGCATTCCACCGCGGACTACAGCCTGAAGCACGTGCTGCTCGCGGACGAGTCGGTTTGCATCGGCCCGCCGCCCTCGGCCGCCAGTTACCTCAACATGCCGGCGATCATCAGCGCCGCGGAGGTCACGGATTCAGTGGCCATCCACCCTGGCTACGGCTTCCTGTCCGAGAACGCGGATTTCGCCGAGCGTGTCGAGAACAGCGGCTTCGTCTTCGTCGGCCCGCGCGCCGAGACCATCCGCACCATGGGCGACAAGGTGTCGGCGATCCGCGTGATGAAGAGTCACGGGGTACCCTGCGTCCCCGGATCCGACGGGCCCCTGGGAGACGATCCGGAGGACAACCTGCGCATCGCCCGGGACATCGGCTACCCGGTGATCATCAAGGCCTCGGGCGGCGGCGGCGGCCGCGGCATGCGCGTCGTGCACAGCGAGGCATCGCTCCTCAACTCCATCGGCATCACCCGCGCGGAGGCGCGCGCGGCTTTCGGCAATGATCAGGTGTACATGGAGAAGTTTCTGGAGCGGCCGCGCCACATCGAATTCCAGGTGCTCGCGGACAACCACGGCAACGTCATTCACCTGGGGGAGCGCGACTGCTCCATGCAGCGCCGCCACCAGAAGGTGCTGGAGGAAGCTCCCGCGCCGGGCATCAGCGCGCGGCAGCGGCGGGTCATGGGCGAGCGCTGCGTCGAGGCCTGCCGCGCGGTCGGCTATCGCAGCGCCGGCACGCTGGAGTTCCTCTACCAGGACGGCGAGTTCTACTTCATCGAGATGAACACGCGCATTCAGGTCGAGCATCCGGTGACCGAGCTCGTCACCGGCATCGACCTCGTCAAGGCGCAGCTTCTCATCGCCGCCGGCGAGCGTCTGCCCTACGTGCAGAGCGACGTGCAGATCCGCGGCCATGCCATCGAGTGCCGCATCAACGCCGAGGACCCGAAGAACTTCATGCCTTCCCCTGGCCCCATCCGGCTGTGGCACGCCCCGGGCGGACCGGGCATCAGGGTGGACAGCCACGTCTATTCCGGCTACCACGTGCCGCCCAACTACGACTCGCTCATCGGCAAGCTCATCGCCCACGGCGACACGCGCGAGACCGCCATCGCGCGCATGAAGAACGCGCTGGCGGAAATGGTGATCGAGGGCATCAAGACCAACGTGCCGCTGCACCAGGAGATCTGCAACCACGCGGCCTTCCAGAAAGGCGGCACCGACATCCACTACCTCGAAAGGCGACTTGGGCTGAGATAGGCGACTTGGACCCATTCCACGAGATCAGCTGGGATCTCGGGCGGCTCTCGGCGGACGAAGCCGAGGCCGCCTGCCTTTCCCGCGGGGCCGTGGCCGTCACGTTCGTCGATGCGGACGACCGCGACACCTCGCCCGTGCTCGAGCCGGCGCCGGGCGAGTTCCGGCTCTGGCCCGAGGCGCGCATCAGAGCGCTCTTCGCGGCGGATGCGGATTGCGGCGGCATCGCACGCGAGTTGGCCCGCGACCTGGGCCTCGATCCGCGGCTGCTGCAGGTGCGCGAAGTGGCCGATCGGGCATGGGAGCGCGAATGGCTGCGCGATTTTCACGCGATGCGGTTCGGGAGGCGGCTATGGGTCTGCCCGCACCACGAGCAGGTCGCGGATCCTGACGCGGCGGTCGTGCGGATGGATCCGGGACTGGCCTTCGGCACCGGCACGCATCCGACCACGGCGCTGTGTCTCGAGTGGCTCGATGCGCACCCGCCCGCGGGCGCCGAGGTCGTCGATTTCGGCTGCGGCTCCGGAGTGTTGGCACTGGCCGCGCTGCGGCTCGGTGCACGGTCCGTCAGCTGCTTCGATATCGACCCGCAGGCCCTGATCGCCACACGAGACAACGCGCACGCCAACGGACTGAGCGCCAGGGTGCGGCTCTGCGCCTCGGCCGGGGAGATCCCTCGGGGCGCGGATCTCCTGCTGGCGAACATCCTGTCCGGACCGCTGATGCAGCTCGCGCCCAGCTTCGCCGGCATCCTGAGGACTTCCGGCGCGCTGGTGCTGTCCGGCCTCATGGAGGCGGAGGCACAGGAGGTGACACATGCGTGTCAGGCATGGTTTGATATGCACACCTTCGGGGTTCGCGAAAGTTGGGTTTGTCTCTGGGGACGGCGGAATACCCGTCCGCGCGAGTGAATGTTCACCGTCTGCCCCAAATGCGCCCTGACCCTGGTCGTCACCGCGGCCGATCTGCGCGTAGCGCAGGGTTACGTACGCTGCGGACGGTGTCTCAACGTATTCAATGCCCTGGCGCGGCTGTCGGAAGATCGGGCTGCCGCCTCGCCGGCGCAACAGCCGGACACCGGCGCTGCCGAGGCAGCGCAGCACGCTGATTCCTCGCCGTCCCCTGCCCCCTCTTCCACGGCCGACGAGACCGGCGAGATCGAATTCGAGTTGGATGCCAGCGCCCTCTCGGTGACGGCGACCGAAGCCGCCGTGCCGGAAGGGATCGCGGAGCCGCAAGCTCAGGCGGCCGAGCTCGAGCCGCAGCGAGCCGAGCCGGATGCGCGCCCGCCCGCGCCCGCGGTGGAGGCGCCAATCGGCGCGCAAGCGCCGGAGAAGTCGAGCTCCGTGCACGCGCCGGACCAACAGACCGCCCCGCCGCCGGATGCGCCCGCGCCAGTGCCGATCGACACCGCGCCGTCGTCGCGCGCCGGCGCGGCGGAGGCTCCTCGGACCAACACTCCGCAGCCGCCGCCCGAGGGCGCCTTCGAGCTCGAGATGCGGCGGCCTCGCGCGAGTCTCGCCTGGAGGCTCGGCGCCGGCGCATTGACGATCGCGCTGGCGCTGCAGATCGTGAATCATTATCGGGACGCCCTGGCAGCGAGCACGGCGCTGCGGGGTCCTCTGACGAGCGTTTATTCCGCGCTGGGAGTGAGGATTGCCCCGCGCTGGAACATCCATGCGTATGAGGTGCGTCAGCTTGGCGCGTCGGTTGCGGGCGCGGCCGCTGGCGAGATCGTCGTGCGCGCCAGCGTCAAGAATTCCGGCGGCCGCGCACAGCCGC
>DASZYK010000283.1:0-2968 GCA_035545455.1 Steroidobacteraceae bacterium | reverse complement strand
CCTTCAAGCCGGCGACGCTCGAGAAGATCGCCGATCTGCGGCGTGTCTATGGGCTCGATCTGCGGGCCGAGGACAGTCACCAGCTGCGCGAGCGTTAGCCGGCCAGGCGCCAGCCGGATGCCCAGCCCCGAGCAGATTTCCGCTCCGAGCTCGACAGGCCGACTCTTGCGTCCCGCATCGGCGAAGCGCTGGCGGCTCGGCGCGTATTCGTTACCCGCGTTGCTGCTCGCGGGCTGCGCGGGACCGGGACCGAAGTTTGCTCGCCAGGCGCCCAATCCAGTGCAAGTCAGGGCGGTCATCAGCAGCGCTCTGCCGGCCGCGATCACCGATCGCGCCGGCTGGATCGCCGACATCGCCGGCGGCTTCACCAAGCTGGGCGTCCCGCCCACCCGCGATAATGTCTGTGCCGTGGTCGCGGTGATCGAGCAGGAGTCCGGGTTCCGGGTCCACCCCGTCATCCCCGGTCTCGGCACGGCAGCCCTGCCTACCATCGATGCGCGCGCATCGACCGCCGGCGTGCCGCGTCCACTCGTGCATGCGGCGCTCGATCTGCAATCCTCCGACGGAAGAACTTACCTCGAGCGGATCAGGACCGCGACCACGGAGAAGCAGCTGAGCGACATCTACGAGGACTTCACCGGCCGGGTGCCGCTCGGCCGGACGCTGTTCGCGAGCTGGAATCCCATCCGCACGCGCGGCCCCATGCAGGTCAACGTCTCTTTCGCGGAGCGATTCGAGGCGCTCAAGCCCTACCCCTACCACGATTCACGACGCAGCCTGCGCGATGAGCTGTTCACGCGCCGCGCCAGCATCTATTTCGGCATCGCGCACCTGCTCGATTACCGGGCGCCTTACGACCGATACCTTTATCGGTTCGCCGACTACAACGCCGGGCAGTACGCCAGCCGCAATGCCGCTTTCCAGCGCGCCGCGAGCATCGTTGCCGGGAGGCCCCTGACCGCCGATGGAGCCCTGCTTGCCCGGGATCCGGACGCGAAGGGCGCCGGCAGCACCGAGCGGCTGCTGTTCGCGATCGCGGGCAGGCTGCGGCTCAGCGAAGCGAGGATTCATGACGCGCTCGAGCGCGGCGGGTCGGAGAGCTTTCAGCGCACCACGCTCTATCGGCGCATCTTCATGCTGGCGGACAGCAGGAGCGGCCGTCGACTGCCCCGCGCCGTGCTGCCACGGATCCGGCTGGAAGGGCCGAAGATCGTACGGCCGCTGACCACGGCCTGGTATGCCCGCCGCGTGAACGGCCGGTTCGAGCACTGCATGCGGGCGGACGAGGGCTGATCCGCGCGCCGGCCGTCGGTCAAGCGCCGGACGGCGCGCGCTCGAGGACCTTGACGTCGACCTCTGTCCTGATCGCGAAGCCGAGTGACTCGTACAGCGAGATCGCCGGCCGGTTGGTCTTCCAGGCATGGAGGAATGGCCGCTCGCCGCGAGAGTGGATACGGGACGCCACCGCGGCCGAGAGCCGGCGCGCCAATCCCCGGCCCCGAAAATCAGGGTGAGTGCAGACGCCGCTCACTTCCGTGTAGCCCGGAAACCGGAAACGCTCTCCAGCCATGGCCGCGAGTCGACCGCCAATGCGAATGCCGAGAAAGCTTCCCATCACATGCGTGCGTGCCAGGAACGGCCCGGGCTCGGTGAGCCTGGCCAACGCCAGCATCTCGGGGGCGTCCGCGTCCGTCAGCTCCGCAATATCCTCGGCTGCCTCCCGCCACGCCGCGCTCGCATCCGCGACCATCTGCACGCCTCTGGCAGACATGGCCGCCGCCAGGCCGGCAGGCACGGCGACCTCCGGCACCTGCAGGAGGTACACACGCTCACCGGGTTGCACCAGGTCCGCCAGCGCCGCGAGAGCCGCGGGACTCTCATCGCACGCCGATGCGAACACGTTGACATCGGGAAGGTATCTGCGCGCCAGTGCGGAGCCCGTGGACAGGCGCAGATGCCGGGTGGTGAGGGCCGCCCATATGGGGCGATCGAGTAGCATTTCGACCTCTCAGAGTGTGTCAGCGTGGACGCCGGCAATCTCGTCCCGACATCAGCTTACGACGCCTTGCCCGGTTTTGACGAGCTGCCGCGGCCGAGTCCTATAATCCGCCGATCCGGTCTCCTCTGCAGGGGGTTCGAAGTGAAGAGCAGGGCAGTATTGGGGCTTCGGGCGATCCTGGTGGGTGGCTTCGTGGCAGGGACGCTCGACATCGGGGCCGCGGCGCTCATCAACCGGGTCAGTCCCGTGTTGATCGTCCACTACATCGCGAGCGGAGTCCTGGGTAAAGCTTCGTTCTCCGCCGGTGCGCCGGCGGGGTATCTCGGATTGGTGCTGCAATGGGCCATGTCGGTGGTGATCGCCGCGATCTACTGGCTCGTCACCGCGAGGCTGCCACGATTGCGCGAGCGGTGGTGGCTCGGCGGCCTCGGTGCCGGCATCGTGATTTTCCTGGTGATGAACTTCATCGTGATGCCGTTCTCGGCCGCGCCCGTCACGCTGCACGAAGTGATCGCGCGCTTCCGGCCGGTGAAGGGCGCCGAGAATCTGCTGGCGATGTGGGTCTTCGGCCTGATCGTCGCATTCTGCGCCCGCTACCTCGGGCCACGGGCCGACCGCGAGCCGGCGGCACTCGCAGTCAGGTCGCGCTGAACGAGGCGCGATAGGCCGTGGGCGTCAGGCCGATCCGCCGCCTGAAATGGTGGCGGAGCGCCGCCGGGTTGCCGAACCCGGAGCTCCGCGAGACTTCCTCCAGCCCGGTCGCGGTGGATTCGAGCAGGAAGCGCGCAGCTTCGAGGCGGGTGGCGATCACCCATTCCCCGGGCCCCATGCCGGTGGATTCCTGAAATCGTCTGATGAAGGTCCGCTGGCTCATCGCGGCACGGCGGGCCATGCGGGCGATCGTCCAGTGCTCGGCGGGGCGCCGCCGGATCGCTTCCAACAGGGAGCCCAGGCTGTCGTGTGCGCGCG
>DASZYK010000282.1:0-3453 GCA_035545455.1 Steroidobacteraceae bacterium | reverse complement strand
TAGGGTGATTCGGATGGCGCTCCTGCCCGACAACGCGACCCTCCTTCCGGCCCGCACGCTCGTGTGGCGGTCGCTGCTTTCGCTGCTGCTCCTGCGCCGCCAGGCGCAATAACCCCACGCGCCACCAGTCGGCGCCACAAGACTGGAAACCCAACTTCCCCGCCGCCGGGGAAGCCTCGCCTTTCATCCGGCGCGCGCGGCGCCTCGCGGGCAGCGCGCGCGGGAGACCCGCATGCTCATCGATCCTTCCGCCAAGTACCGTCCTTTTCCGCCCGTCGAGCTGACGGACCGCCAATGGCCCGCGCGCCGCGTCGCCGCCGCCCCCGTCTGGTGCAGCACCGATCTGCGGGACGGCAACCAGGCGCTGTTCGAGCCCATGGGCAAGGCGCGCAAGCTCCGGCTGTTCGAAGTGCTGCTGACGATCGGCTTCAAGCACATCGAGGTCGGCTTTCCATCGGCCTCGCAGGTTGATTTCGACGTGACGCGCACGCTCATCGAGGAGGAAAGAATCCCGGAGGACGTGACGCCGATGGTGCTCACCCAGGCCAGGGAAGACCTGGTGGAGCGGACCGTCGCGAGCCTGCGGGGAGCGAGGCGCGCCATCGTCCACGTCTACAACGCCACCGCGCCGGCGTGGCGGCGGATCGTGTTCGGCATGTCGGTCCGGGACGTCATGCGGCTCATCGACCGTCAGATCCGCTTCGTGCGCGAGCTGACCGAGCGCGAGCCGCGGACGGAGTGGCTGCTCGAGTACTCGCCGGAGACCTTCTCCGCCACCGAGCTCGAGGTATCGCTCGAAGCCTGCCACACCGCGATGCGCGCCTGGGGCGCCGGGCCCGGCCGGCCGGTGATTCTCAACCTCCCGAGCACGGTGGAATGCGCGACGCCCAACATATTCGCGGACCAGATCGAGTGGATGCACCGTCATCTCGACGGGCGGGAGCACGTGACGCTATCGGTTCATCCGCACAACGATCGCGGCACGGCTGTCGCCGCGGCGGAGCTCGCCCTGATGGCCGGCGCGCAGAGGATCGAAGGCTGCCTCTTCGGCAACGGCGAGCGCTGCGGCAACGTCGACCTGGTGACTCTGGCGCTGAATCTCTACTCCCAGGGCGTCGACCCGGGGCTCGACTTCTCCGACATCAACTCCATCGCCCGCATCGCGGAGGAGTGCACCAGCCTGCCCATCCACCCGCGCCATCCGTATGTCGGCGACCTCGTGTTCACGGCGTTCTCGGGCTCTCACCAGGATGCGATCAGGAAGGGCCTCGCGGCGCAGGATCCGGCGGGGTTCTGGGAAGTGCCCTATCTGCCGATCGATCCCGCGGACCTGGGACGCAGCTACGACACTCTGATCCGCGTCAACAGCCAGTCGGGCAAGGGCGGCATCGCCTATCTTCTCGAGCGCGACCACGGGGTGGTCATGCCCCGGCGGATGCAGGTCGAATTCAGCGCCGTGGTCCAGGCGCACGCCGATGCCGCCGAGACGGAGATCGCCTCCTCCGATCTCTGGGCGCTGTTTCAGTCCACCTACCTGCGCCCGGAGTCCGAGGTCGGGTACGTCAGCCACCGTCTGTTCGAGGCCGCCGGGGCCGCACAGGGAGTCGAGCTCGAGCTGAAGGCCGGCGGCGAGCGGCTTCACCTGCGCGGCAAGGGCAACGGTCCGATCGCCGCGGCCGTGGATGCGCTCGGCCTGCCGCTGCGGATCGACTCCTATGAGGAGCGCTCCCTCGGCAGGGGGGCGGACGCCCCGGCGCTCGCGATCGTCGAGGCCGCCCGGCCCGGCACCCCGGGAACGCGCTTCGGGGTCGGCATACACCGCAACATCGTCACGGCCTCCGTCCTGGCCGTGCTGAGCGCCGCTTCGCGGCTCGGGGTGCGGGCAATCGACCTGCCGGCCGGGGGCTCCGGACGGGTCCGCAGCGCCTGAGCGCGTCCCCAGGGCCGCCCGGCGCATCGGCCTCACCCGGGCCGGGCGCCGGGCCGCCCATTGAGGTAGCCTTGGCCGCGTCCCGCGGCACTCCAGAGGCGGAGCCTCATGCCTGTAACTTTTCGGCGCCCGCCGTGTTCTTGCCTCAAACGATGACACACCCGTGCAACTGGCAAGCTCCCGGCCCATCGACCCGAATGAGTTCGCAGCGTTCATGCGCGCCTATCAGGATATGGTTTTCTCGACCGCCGTCCGGCTGACGGCCAACCCCGCCCAGGCGGAGGACATCAGCCAGGAGGTATTCCTGCGCGCCTATCAGAGCTTCGACAATCTTCGGTCGAGCCCGAAGGTCGGAGGCTGGCTGAAGACCGTCGCCACCAATCTGACGCTCAATCACCTCACCCGGCACCGCAAGCGCTGGCGTCTCTTCTCCGAGGTGTTCTCCGACGACACGCGGGAGGAAGAGATCGATTCCGCGGCCGCGGTGTTCGACAGCGTCCTCGCGGAGTTGGAGACCGACGATCGCCGGGCGCGGGTGGAGCAGGCGCTGGAGCGCCTGCCCGATCATCAGCGCATTCCGCTGGTGCTGTATCATTACGAGGAGATGCCCTACCAGGACATCGCGGACCGGCTCGGCATCTCCCTCGCCAAGGTCAAGACCGACATCCTCCGGGGAAGAGTCGCCATGGCGCGTCTCCTCGCCCCGAGCGGCGTCGCTGCGCCGGACGACAGTCCCCGATACCCCTCCACGACGCGGGGTGCACGATCATGAGCTCACGCGATCCTGCTGACGAGAAGCTCGAGCGCCTGGTATCCCAGGTGCTGCGGGATCAGCCGCCGCGGCCGGCGCCCGCCTCGCTCGAGGCCCGTGTGTTGGGTGAGCTGGCGGCGCGGTCGCGGTTGCCGTGGTGGCGCCGCGGAATCGCCTCCTGGCCCGCGGCGGTCCGTGTTCCGGTCATCGCCGCCTGCGCCGTGTGCGTGCCTCTCGTGTGGATTCTGTCGGTGTGGCTGGCGGCGCGCGTGGTCTCGATGACGACTCATCCGGGCATCGCGGGCCCGCTCGCCACCCTCTTCGACGCGGGACGGAACCTCGCCTCGCTCGGCAAGCTCACCGCAGACATCATCCAGAGCATTCCACGCGGGTGGCTCGTCGGCGGAATCATCGCCACCGCAGCGCTGTACGCCGTCCTGTTCGCGCTGGTCGCGATCGGCTACTCGCTGCTCTGCCCCAGGCACGAACACTCCAAGGCTCACACGACATGAAGACCACCCTCCGCTGGCTGTTGCCCTGCGCCGTGCTCGCATGCCTCTGCGGCTGCGTCATTCCGGCGCAAGCGCAGGACAGCGACGGCTCGACCGATCAGAGCACCCGGCAGATCGTCTCGGTTGGACACGGCTCCTCGCTGCCCGCCGGCGAGACCGCGCAGAACGTGGTATCGGTCCTGGGCTCCACCAGAGTGGATGGCGACGTCTCGGATTCCGCGGTCGCGGTCCTGGGAGACGTGACCGTGAACGGAACCGCC
>DASZYK010000281.1:0-3075 GCA_035545455.1 Steroidobacteraceae bacterium | reverse complement strand
GACGCTGCGGCAGATGGTCGCAACCGGCGCGGGGGTCACCCTGCTGCCGGAATTGGCCACCAAGGGCGCTTATGGCGGCGCCCGCGGTGTCGCCGTGGTGCCATTTGCCAAGCCGGCGCCGGTGCGCCACATCGGCGCGGTGTGGCGTCGGACCACCGCCCGGCGTCCCGCGATCGAGGCAGTATGCAAGCTGATCGCTCAGCGGGCGGGCTGAAGATCCCGCTCTGGCATAATCGGTCCACGTGAGCCGCCCGGGCACAGCAACACAGCACATCACTCCATACGACCGGTTCGGCTGGAGCGACGTCGACATGGAGCGGGCCCTGGCCGCGGGAGCGCAGCGGCAGGAACTGGCGGCGTATTTCGGGGAGGTGGAGTACAGGGATCTCGTGCGGCTTGCGCGCAAGGCGCAACGCTTAGGCGTCAGGGACGCCCATCCCCATGTCGTGGTCGTGCCGGGCATCCTCGGTTCCCAGCTCGGCATCGTGCGCCGCCGCCCGCTTCCCAATGACGTGCTGTGGCTCGACCCCATCGACATCCAGGTGGGCCGGCTGGGCCTGCTCGCGCTCGATACCGGCGCGCCGATCATCCCGCTCGGAGTGGTGCTCTATTCCCATCTGAAGCTGCGGCTTCGCCTGCGCGCAGCAGGCTTTGCCGTCACGATGCACGACTACGACTGGCGTCTCGGCATCGAGGAGTCAGGGGCGTCATTCGCGCACTGGCTGAGACGACACGCCTCCGAGCGATTGGCGATCGTGGCGCACAGCATGGGAGGCCTGGTGAGCCGCGCCGCTCTGACGCTGCCGGGAACGCAACATGTCGAGCGGATCGTTCTGCTCGGCACGCCCAACCACGGGTCGTTCGCGCCGGTACAAGCCTTGCGGGGGACTTACGCGGTCGTCCGGAAGATCGCGCGGCTCGATGCCGAGACGAGCGCCGAGCGTCTCACGGAGGAGGTTTTCAACGGCTTTCCGAGCCTCTATCAGATGGTGCCGGGGTCCGCGGGGGACGGCGCGCCCGATCTGCTCGATACCGGGGAGTGGCCGGATTCCGGCCCGGCCATGCGGGCGCCGCTCTTCGAGCGCGCGCGCCGATTTCGCGAGGGGCTTGCCGCGCCCGATGAGCGCTTCTTTGCGATCGCCGGCGTGGGTCAGGAGACGGTGACTGCGGCAGTCAAGGTGCGTGACGGCTTCGCGTATACGATCACACGGCACGGGGATGGCACCGTGCCGGCCCACAGCGCGGCGCTGGACGGTGCGCACACTTACTTCGCGAGCGTCGCCCACAGCGACCTGACCCGGGACGCGCATGTTGCCTCGGCGATCGCGGACGTACTGCGCAACGGATACACGAGGCGCCTGCCCGCGCGATGGACGAGCAAGAGCCGCGCGAATGCCCGTATCACCGACCGCGAGCTGCGCCGCACGCACGTCGACAAGGTCGACTGGACACACCTCACGCCCGATCAGCGGCGGGACTTCCTGCAGAACCTGAACGAGCCGCCGAAGCTGCGGCTGCGCGTGCCGGTCGAAAGCCGCCGCGCCACGCCACGCAGTCGGCGCGTGCGGGGGGGCCGACGTTGAGCCCGCTCTGGCAACAGCTGTCCGGCAGCCTGCCCACCCCGGACCAGGTCGTGCGCGTCGCGCTGCGACTGGTGGCTGCGCTACTGGTCGGGACCGTCATTGGATTTCAGCGGCAGCTCAGTCACAAGCCTGCGGGACTCCGGACTCACCTGCTGGTGGCGCTTGGTACGGCACTCCTGGTCGTCGCCGCGGTAAATGCGGGCCTGCAGTCGAGCGGTGTCGCCCGCGTGATTCAGGGCCTCATCACGGGTATCGGCTTCATCGGCGGGGGCACGATCCTCAAGCTGACGCGGGAGCATGAGATCCGGGGCCTCACCACCGCGGCCGGCATCTGGCTGACCGCAGCAGCGAGCGTCGCCGCGGGGCTCGGAGAATTCGCCGATGCATTCATCGGCACTCTGTTTGCCTGGGCCGTGCTAGCGGCGCTCGGCAGGTTTGAAGGGCGCGTCACGGACCGGAGCGACAGCGAGTCGACCGACCGACACGGCGTATAAGGCGCGCGCGCCGCAAAATCGCCTCTGCTACGCCGTGTCCGGATCGTCGCCATCGCGACCGGTATTTGGAGTGTGACTCTGATCGCGGCCGCGGGAGGCCGTTCGATCTTGATAGGAACGATTGACCGCGCCATCCGTATCGCCGTCGCGCAGATCGAGTCGCGCGCTCCGAAGAGCGCGTCGGCTCTTTCGTACAAGCGCGTCAATCAGCGAACTCACACCGCTATGCCCTCTCTGGCCACGTTTCGGAGAAAGCCAGGCCGCGGAAATTGCTCGGGATGTGCCCAGTCCAAGCTGGAAATCGGCACGGGCTGGACCAGGATTCCCGTCTCCATCAAAATGTCGAAAGCCAGACCGGCGAGCAATCCGACGATCGGCCACTCGTTCCCACGATCGAAGATCAGTGCCAAATCTGCGTCACTGTCAGGCCTGTTGTCTCCACGCGCGCGAGAGCCGAATACGATCGCTTTCTCTATTTTGAGCTCGGTTGGAACGCGCGCCAGGTAACTGCGCACCGCGCTCTCGGTTTGCGGATCCAGACGCCTCATGCGCCACATTCTGCGCGCGGTCGAAGACCGCGGCAAGCATGTCCCGGTGCGCTGCGGCTCAGAAGAGGAACGGAAGCAGCATCCTCGTGCGGCGCCGGTAGGCGGGGTAATCGTCGGGAAATTGCGCGACCATCATTTTCTCCTCGGTGCGCGCGCTGAAGAGGAAGTACGCGAAATAAAGCGCGAACAGGAGCAGCCAGAACACACCCACGGCCAGCGCCGAGCCGATCATGGCGAGCATGATGCCCGTGTAGATCGGGTGCCGTACGTAGGCATACGGACCGGAGGTGACGAGCTCGTGGCCCTGGCGCAGGGACATGGGCATGCCCCAATTGCGGCCGAGGTGCGCGCGCGCCCAGATGGCGAAGCCGAATCCCGCCAGACACAACCCGATTCCCAGCCACTGCCCGGGACTCCCGGGATGCAGCGGCAACGAGCGTCCGACGGAAG
>DASZYK010000280.1:0-6516 GCA_035545455.1 Steroidobacteraceae bacterium | reverse complement strand
AAGTCGCTGATCAACGTGCACGAGATCTGCGAGCACGTGTATCACCTGCTGCGCGCGGAGGCGGGCGCCGCCATCAGCATCGAGCGCGACTACGATCCCAGCCTGCCCAACGCGCTGCTGGACCGCAATCAGATGATTCAGGCGCTCCTCAACGTGGCCCGCAATGCCATGCAGGCGTTGGGCGCCCGCGGCCGGATCGTGCTGCGCACCCGGGTGCTCTCCAACGTCAGCATCGGGTCGGCGCGCCACCGGCTCGTCGCCAGCGTGCAGGTCGAGGATGACGGCCCGGGTATTCCCGAGGAGCTGCGCTCGAGCATCTTCTACCCCCTGGTCACCGGCCGGCCCGATGGCACCGGTCTCGGGCTCGCGGTGGCGCAGGAGCTGGTGTCGCGCAACGGCGGCCTCATCGAGTTTGAGAGCGAATCGGGACGCACCGTGTTCACACTGCTATTGCCAATGGGAGACGCGGCATGACTGAATCGTTCGGAACGATTTTACTCGGCCCTGCGGACCCGCCCGGCGGAGCCGGGCGTTCAAAATCCGCGCCGGCGGATTTTGTGGACGGCGGCAGCCGGCCCGAAGGGGTTTCCCGGTGAGTTTCGACTCGCGACGGCGGGACTCAGAGGGCGCAGGGACGGAGCCTCGCAGCGCCGGAGCATTGCGTGTCTGGCTCGTCGACGATGATGCGTCCATCCGCTGGGTGTTGGAGCGTGCGCTGCGCAACGGCGGCATGACTCCGCGCGCGTTCGAGGCGGCGGAGCCCGCGCTGGAGGCGCTGCGGCGGGAAGCCCCGGATGTGCTGATCACCGACATCCGCATGCCCGGCCAGTCGGGATTGTCGCTGTTGCGGCGCATCCGCGACACCCGTCCCGCGCTGCCGGTCATCGTCATGACGGCCCACTCGGATCTGGGAAGCGCGGTATCCGCCTACGAAGGCGGCGCGTTCGAGTACCTGCCGAAACCGTTCGACATCGACCAGGCGGTGGCGCTGGTGCGGCGCGCCGCGAGCGGCATCGGACAGGGGGCCGCCGAGACGACGGCGACCCCGCGCATCCCCGAGCTCCTGGGCACCGCGCCGGCGATGCAGCAGGTGTTTCGCGGCATCGGGCGCCTCTCGCGCTCCAGTGTCACCGTGCTCATCACCGGTGAGTCCGGCACCGGCAAGGAGCTCGTGGCCCGCGCCCTGCACGACCACAGCCCGCGCGCGGGCAAGCCCTTCATCGCGCTCAACACCTCGGCCATTCCCGCTGACCTGCTGGAGTCGGAGCTCTTCGGGCACGAGAAGGGCTCGTTCACGGGCGCCGATACACAGCGGCGCGGGCGCTTCGAGCAGGCCGACGGCGGCACGCTGTTCCTCGACGAGATCGGCGACATGTCGACGCCGCTGCAGACGCGCCTCCTGCGTGTGTTGGCGGAAGGAGAGTTCTATCGAGTGGGCGGGCAGACGCCGGTCCGCGTCGACGTCCGCGTCATCGCCGCGACGCACCAGGACCTGCAGGACCGTGTGGCTCGCGGGCTCTTTCGCGAGGACCTCTACCATCGCCTGAACGTCATCCGGCTGGAGCTGCCGCCGCTGCGCGCGCGCTCCGAAGACATCCCGGAGCTCTTCGCCCACTATCTCGGCGTCGCCGCCCGCGACCTCGGGGTGGAGCGCAAGGTGCTCGCCAGGGAGGCGGAGGCGAAACTGTCGGCGTATGGCTGGCCGGGAAACGTGCGCGAGCTGGTGAACCTCTGCCGGCGCCTGTCCGTCCTCGCGCCCGGCAGCGAGATCCGCGTCGAGGATCTGCCGCCCGAGGTGCTCTCCGCCGGCGGCGCAGCCGACGGCGATACCGATTGGGAGAAGGCCCTGGCCGGCTGGGCCGAGCGCCAGGTCCTCGGCGCGAAGCAACCCCTACTCGAGCAGGCCCTTCCCGCGCTGGAGCGCATCCTCATCCGCGCCGCCCTCAAGCGCACCCAGGGTCACCGCCAGGAAGCCGCGAAGCTCCTCGGCTGGGGCCGCAACACCCTCACCCGCAAGCTGAAGGAGCTGGGGATGGCGGCAGGAGAAATCGAGGGGCCGCCGGAGGAGGCCGAAGCCCACGGCTAGCTCGAGCCGTCCGCGTACGGGGCGCCGGGCACGGTGCGCCGACCTCCTTGCATGACTCCGCTCCGGGTGTTGGGTTGGGCTGGCCCGCGTGTTCGCGGCGCTTCGAAGGGCGGTGCTCCGTCGGCTTGACCCATGATCGAGGGGCGCATAGGCTGCGCGCCGTCCTTCCGACGTCAGCTCCGTCTGCCCGCAACCTGCCAGCCCGGGAGCCGCACCGCGATGAGAATGACCTACGACCAGTGGATGAAGGATACGGCCGCCTTCGCGCGTCCCCGCAGCAGCGAGCTGAAGGCGCTGGACGCGGCGCTCAAGACTTATGAGCTTGTGGTGGAGCGGTCGAGCGGCTCGGTCCTCGCCGAGAAGCAGTCCCTCCAGCGGGCGCTCGAGCAGTGGAAGGCCGCGCAGAAGGCGAAGGGGCAGGACTGGCGCTCGAGCGTGCGCAACAAGCTGAAGGCGGTCGAGAAGCTCGATGCGGACCTCGGCCGGGTCATCGCGGGCGCCGGCGGTCTCAACAGCCGGGGCGAGATCATGGACAGCGAGGATGCGCGCGCGCGCAGGATCGTCGCCGATGCCATCAGACAGAACACCCGCGCGATGTTTCTTGGCCAGACGCTGTCCGTGAAGAACTCCAAGGCGCTCGCGGGCCTCAACGACGTGCGCAGCGCGATGTCGAGCTTCAAGAGCGCCTGCGGCAACATCAAGAGCGCCGCGGGCGGTGTCACCTCCCCGGGGCTCGCCCAGCAGGTGCAGAGCATGCTCGTGAGCCTGTTCGGAGAGGCCACGGCGTCGCAGGTGCAGGAGGCGCTGGGGCCGCTGTTCGCGGAGTTTCTGACCAGCGTCACCCCCTTCGTGGGAGCGATCAAGTCCGGCGCCAAGGCCATCCAGAGCTGGGGCCAGGCCGCCCAGTCGCTCTACAGGAAATCGAAGATCGAGAAGGGGATCGGATCGTTCGCGCCCGGCGATCCCGCGGCCGCCTTCGATGCGATCGTCAGGATCCAGCAGCGGGAAATCAACAGCTACGCCACGTCTGCTTCCATCTACACCGTCTCCGCGACCGCCAAGGCCGCATTCACCGCGGCCGACTTCGGCGCGGTGAGCGGCGCGGTGCTCGGGGCGGCCGAGACGCTCGCTCTGCTGGTGCAGAAGATCTACCTCTTCGCACGCGACTGGAACGAGATGCGCGAAGCCAACGAGCTGCTCCACGCCGGGGTATGCGATCTGCGGCTCTTCAACTCCTGCCCGCTGCTCGGGTGCTACCTGATCGCCAACTCCGACACCAGCGCCGTGATCAACATGGCGGTGGGAGACTACGGCCGGGCCGGCTGGAAGTTCGAGGTCGAAGCCATGGTGCTGAAGGCCGCGCCGGCCTTCGAGAAGGCGCGCTCGGTGATCCGCGAGTCGCGCTACGAGATCGCTTCGATGAGCGGCATGAAAGGGGCGGCCGTGGATCGCACCGCGAAGACGCTGGGCCTGCCGACCGGAAAGCTTTCCGGCCTCATCGCCGACGTCACCGCCAGGATCGACCGCATCGGCGCGTAGCGGGAGGCCCTGGAACCCGGGGCGGCATGCCCGCGTCCGGCTCGGCGGCGGGGCACTTCATTGTGCCTGGCCGCCCGGCCGTGCCGCTTCGCGCCTCGGAGCAACTACCGTGCGGGCCGGCGCCGAGGTACTATTGATCGGCGCCCGGACTCGCCTGCGAGGTGAGCCAGGCGCCTGCAGGGGGTCCTTCCGGCGCCGCGAGATGAGAATGACTAGCGCATGAGCCGCGATCTGCAATCGCTGGTCGAGCCTGTTTCCGCCGACGCGCCCTGCGGCGCCGATCTCGAGGACACGCAGCTTCTCGCGAGCTTCGATGCCTTCAGGATCTTCGGCAGCGCGACGCCGCTGCCGGTGGAGACCGAGTGGCGGACCATCCGCGACCGCTCGCTGGAGGCGCTGGCCCAGAGCCATGACCTGCGGCTGCTGGCCCATCTGGCCGCCGCCATCGTGCGCATCGACGGGCTGGCGGCCTTCTGCGCCGCGCTGGGCGTCGCCGACCGCTGGCTCAGCGAGCGCTGGGACCAGGTCTACCCGCGCGTGGATGAGGACGCGCTGCTGCGCAAGAACGCGCTGAACTGCCTTGCCGACCGCATGGCGGTCGTGGATGCGGTGCGGCGGGCGCCGATCGTGTCGCACCGCCAGCTCGGGTCCTTCTGCCTGCGCGATCTCGAGCTGGCGAGCGGCGAGCTCGCCCCCACGGAGGCGGACACCCAGCCGCCCGGCACCTCCCAGATCGAGGCCACCCTGGTCGGATCGCCCGTGGAGGAGCTGTCGGCCCTCGCCGAGCAGATCCGGGGCGGAACCGCCTCGCTCCGGAACCTCGTCACAGTCATGCAGGAGCGCGGAGGCTACGATTCCGCGCCCGACCTCGATCCGCTGCTGAAGCCGATGCTGCGCATCGAGAAGCTGCTGGCCGACCATCTCGCGACGCGAGTCGCGGCGGATGGGGGCGCAGAAGCCTCCGCCGGCCAGCCCGCGACCTCGGGTGGCGGGCCTGCGGCAGGGGCACCGGGGGAAATCCGCTCACGACAGGATGCCGTCCGGGCCATCGACGCGGTGAGCGCCTTTTTCAGACAGCACGAGCCGTCCAGCCCCTTGCCCCTCCTTCTGGAGCGGGCGAAGCGGCTGGTCTCGAAGAGCTTCATGGAGGTCCTCGAGGACATCGCGCCGGACAGCCTCTCGCAAGCGAGGCTCATCGGCGGCATCCGCGAAGAGGAACAATGAGCCGCCGCCGCCGGCGGCGCCGAACCGATTTGAGTCATTAGAGAAGGGGTCATCCCGTGGCCAAGGCAAGCAGTCAGAAATTCATCGCCCGCAACCGCGCTCCGCGGGTGCAAATCGAGTATGACGTCGAGCTCTACGGCGCGCAGAAGAAGGTCCAGGTACCCTTCGTCATGGGCGTGATGGCGGACCTGTCGGGAGATCCCGCCGAGCCGCTCGCGCCGGTCGATGAGCGCAAGTATCTCTCGATCGATGTCGACAACTTCGACGAGCGGATGAAGTCCATGAAGCCCCGCGTGGCCTTCCAGGTGCCGAACACCCTGACGGGCGAGGGCTCGCTCAACGTCGACATCACCTTCGAGAGCATGGACGACTTCTCGCCTGCGGCCGTGGCGCGCAAGGTCGCGGCGCTGGGCAAGCTCCTCGAGGCACGCTCCCAGCTCGCGAACCTCATCACCTACATGGACGGCAAGGCCGGCGCCGAGGACCTGATCGCGAAGGTCCTGAACGACCCCGCGCTGCTGAAATCCCTGGCCGAGAAGCCCAAGCCGCAGGGCTCGGGCGAATAGCCCGCGCGAACGAGACGGAGAAACGCAATGGCTGACGCCAAGACCCAAGCATCTGCGCCGGGCGCCGCGGCGCTCGAGGCCGACCAGCTGAGCTCGCTCCTGCAGAAGGAGTTCAAGCCGAAGACCGACCGGGCGCGCTCCGAGGTCGAGACCGCGGTCCGCACGCTCGCCGAGCAGGCGCTGCGCGAGACGGCCGTCGTCTCCGAGGACGTCGTCGGAACGATCAAGGCCATCATCGCGGAGATCGACCAGAAGCTCACGGAGCAGGTCAATCTGATCCTGCATCACGAGAAGTTCCAGCGGCTCGAGGGCGCCTGGCGCGGCCTGAGCCATCTCGTCAACAACACGGAAACCGACGAGATGCTCAAGATCCGCGTCATGAACATCTCGAAGAAGGATCTGGGCAAGACGCTCAAGAAGTACAAGGGCGTCGCCTGGGACCAGAGCCCGATCTTCAAGAAGCTCTACGAGGAGGAGTACGGGCAGCTGGGCGGTGAGCCCTTCGGCTGCCTGGTCGGCGACTACCAGTTCGACCACACGCCGCCCGATGTCGAGCTCCTCGGCCAGATCGGGCAGGTCGCGGCCGCCGCGCACGCGCCATTCATCGCCGCGGCCGCGCCGTCCCTCATGGGGATGGATTCCTGGCAGCAGCTCGCCAACCCTCGCGATCTCGCCAAGATCTTCGGCGCCCCCGACTATGCCGCGTGGCGCTCGCTGCGCGAGTCGGACGACGCCAAGTACGTGGGGCTTGCCATGCCGCGCTTTCTCGCACGGCTTCCCTACGGCGCCA
The DNA here is from genome assembly GCA_035545455.1 of Steroidobacteraceae bacterium. GTDB lineage: Bacteria > Pseudomonadota > Gammaproteobacteria > Steroidobacterales > Steroidobacteraceae > 13-2-20CM-66-19. The sequence continues at coordinate 311 of DASZYK010000280.1, read as the reverse complement.
AGACTTCCCCCGTGGAGGAGTTCGACTTCGAGGAGGAGACCGGCGCGGGCGACCATTCGAAGTACACGTGGGCCAACTCCGCCTACGCGATGGCCGTCAACGTCAACCGCTCCTTCAAGCTCTACGGATGGTGCTCTCAGATCCGCGGCGTGGAGTCCGGCGGCGCGGTCGAGGGGCTGCCGGTCCATACCTTCCCGAGCGACGACGGCGGCGTTGACATGAAGTGCCCCACCGAGATCGCCATCAGCGACCGGCGCGAGGCGGAGCTCGCCAACCCTCGCGATCTCGCCAAGATCTTCGGCGCCCCCGAC